>JANLPX010000015.1:0-19776 GCA_031367485.1 Alphaproteobacteria bacterium
ATGCGCACGAGTAACTGCGCCATTGTTCGAGACGGTGACACGTTCAGCCTGATCAAGAACGGCACGGCGGTGTCCTACGGTGCCAGTGCTGACGCTTTACTGGTTACCTCACGGGCGCATGAAGGTGCCCCTCAGGGTGACCAGGTCATGACCCTGATTGACCAAGACGGACTGACCCTTGAGCGCAAGAGTACCTGGGACGCCATGGGTATGCGCGGTACCGGAACTGAGGCGTTCCTGGTCTCTGGTACCGGCTCGACTGCCCAAATCCTTCCCGCCCCTTTTGCTGAGATTGCCGCGGCGACCATGGTTCCAGTCTCCCATATCTTGTGGGCAGCCATTTGGACGGGGATTGCTGGGGACGCGATTGCGCGGGCTCGCGCCTTCCTGCGCGCGAAACGCAAGCCCGGCGATACCGATCTGCCGCATGGTGCCCTGACCCTGGCCGAGGCCGTCGAAGACCTGCAATTGGCCGAGGCGCGCCTGAAGGTCGCCCTGGATCGGTTCGATTGGGAGGCCCCTGCTGCGCCGAATTTTGCAGCCGCCGCTTATGACAACGGTCTCAAGACTGCTGTCTCCGAAACCTGCCTGCATGTGGCCCGTGAAGCCCTGACTGTGTGCGGATTTGCGGGCTATGCCAGAACGGGTGACTTCAGCGTTTCTCGCCATGTTCGCGACCTGACCTCTGCGCCACTGATGATCGGCAATTCGCGAATGCGGGAAGGCTCAGCGCGTCTGTTGCTCGCCCAACGACCTCAACTGGGCCTGGACTAGAGTCTGGTTTGATGGCGGCAAGCCGACCTCACCCCCTTGTATTTGAGGGGCACGCGAGCTGGCTGCACGTTCCCGATGCGCCAGGGCGTCGAAGCACAGGCATTCTGATCTGCGCACCACCCGGTCGGGATGGTCGGTGCGCCTATCGCCCCCTACTGAACCTTGCCCAGAGGCTGGTAGAGGTCGGCTTTCCGGTCCTTCGCTTTGATCTCCTAGGGGTCGGTGAGTCCTTGGATTTGCCGGACGATCAGGATCACTGGGAACCTTGGATCCAAGGCATCGCCACCGCCGCAACCATCTTGCGGGCTGAGGCGCAGGTTGATCAAATCGCGGTGGTCGGGTTTCGACTTGGTGCCAGCCTTGCAATGCTCGCCGATACGGACTGCCAAGTTGCTGTCCTGCTGGCTCCCATTCTCTCCGGTCGTCAGTATGTGCGGGAACTGAAACTAGCAGCAGCGATGAGTGGCACAGTTGGGGCAGAAACGGATCGAGGCTTGGAGTCCGAAGGCCTAAGGCTGAACCCAGCAACGCGGGCTCGGCTATCTGCCTTAGACCTCAACGAGAACGTCAAACTCCCGCCGAAGCTACTTGTCGCCTCAAGCGTTCCTGGTCGTAGCAAGCTCACATCACCCCTTCAACACGGTGACGTCGAATTCTCGGAACTGGATTTCCCTGGCTATGAGGGCCTCCTGCAAGACACCCACAGCAACATGGCCCCCGATCTCCTATTTGGCCAAGTCGTGGCGTGGCTGAGTGACCAGTTTCCGCTGACCTCGCCTAGCATCACCAAGCCCGAAACCCTTGCCCCAGTCTTGCATTCGCCCGGAGCGGTTGAACAATCGGTCTGGTTCGGGTCGGGCCTCAACGGCACGCTTTGCGAGCCAGAACCAACGGGTGCCCAATCCCGAGTGGTGATGTTCTGCAATACTAGCGCAGAGCCGCGAGCTGGCGTCGGCCGCTTTGCCGTTACGACCGCGCGCGCCTTGGCCCAATGCGGAATTGCGTCCCTGCGATTTGACTTCGCCGGAGTCGGGGACAGCAAAGGCGCGGAAGGCCAGCATGTCTACGAGACCTCGCGGGCAACCGATTTTCGCGAGGCCATAGATTTTGTCAGTGACCAGGGGTTCGGAGACATCACCCTGGTCGGCGTTTGCTCGGGAGCCTTCCATGTTTTGGCGGCCTTATCGGCTGACCCTCGTGTACAGTCAGCTTTCGTCGTCAGCCCAAAATTGGTTTGGCGACAGGGTGAGTCTTTGGTGCCTGAGAAACGCGATCAGGGTCGGGCGACTGGCGTCTATGTCCAGGGGATTAAGAGCCCCGAGACTTGGTTACGCCTCTTGCGTGGCAAGATCGACGTTGGCGCAGTCTTCAAAACCCTGTTCCGGCGGATGTTCACGCGACTGACTACTAAGTTAGCGGACAAAGCGGGACGCGATTTACGTGAAGACCTTCGCCGGTCCTCCGAGCGGGGGGCGAGGCTTCATGTGCTAACCGGACTAGACGACGCGACCTTCGATGAGATCGAGACCTATCTCGGCAGGGGCGGCAAAGCCCTGATCAGCCTTCCAGGCATGTCCCTAAGTGTGGCACCAGACCTGGATCACGGGCTCGCGCGTTCGGCCAGCCGGACACTGGCCCAAGCCGAATTGATTGCGTTTTTGAACCGACCCTAACCGGCGAGTTGGAATGCCCGCAGCATGCGGGCCACCGCGGGCTTGGCGACGAGGTCGCGATCAAACGGCAAAGGCCTGACCGTCGCGCCATCGGCGCGCGGTGCAAACCAAGACTTGGACGTGTATCGATCTGAGAGACCCCAGGTGACGACCGATTTTACGGCCGGCACGCGCAAAACTGTCTCGAGGAACCGCCCATAGATTTCGGCGACAGCTTGGTCACGTTGGGTCGCCGAGCCAGGGGTATTCTGGTCATTCACGTCCAATTCCGTAATGAAGATTTCCAGACCTAAATCCGCCACCGCAGACAGAAAGTCCCTAAGGCCCTGGCCAAAGGCGGCTGGACGGTCCCCCAACAGATGGCCCTGCAGGGCGAGAACATGGATCGGAACGCCGCGCGAAATCAGGTTGCGCAACAGGATCAGCATCGTGCCGCGTTTCTCAACCATCCAGGGTTCGTCGTCATACTCCAGGCCATAGTCTGCCAGAGCCAAACGCGCTTTCGGGTCTGCGGCATGCGCCGCCCGAAATGCCAGCTCCAGATAGTCCGCACCTAGGGCCTCAAGCCACAGCGATTTGCGCAAGCCGTCTGGGCGACGGTCGTTACGCTCGACTGCCTCATTCACGACGTCCCAAGACGCAACCTTGCCGGCATATCGCTCGACTACAGTTTCGATATGGCTAGTCAGCAATGCGCGGGCGTTGCGCGGCGAAAGGTCACTGGCCAGCCAATCAGGATTGGCCTCATGCCAAACGAGGCAGTGGCCGTGCATCGGCACCTTAAAGCGACCAGCGATGGCGGCGACGCGATCAGCATCGGCGAAGTCGAACTGCTCGCGCGAAGGCCGAAGCTGATTCCACTTCATGGCATTCTCAGCCGTTAGCAGGCCGCACTGTTGCTGAACCAAGCCGGCGAAATCCGCATCTTGCTCGATATGTTGCGGCTCAATGGCGGCCCCAAACTGGCGATGCGAAGCGGACGACACCACGCGCAGGGTCGAGCTTGAGGCCGCGCAGGCCGATGAGGCGAATGCTGATAGCCCGCCGACTAGAGCTATCCGGCGGGTTGGCATTGGGACGGGATCATAAAGCACCATGGGCAAAGCTAAGCTTGCGACGGTGGCGACATCAAGTCTCCACGCTTAAAGGGCTGCGTAGATAAACCGTGGGATATAGAAGACCCGCTTATTCAGGATCGCGCCGACCACTTGGCCACCTGCCGATTCCAGCCGCTCGACCAGCCGTTTGGCCACTGCCACCCGGGTCGCTTCGGCCTCGACAACCACGATGGCGAGATCAGCTAGCCCGGCCACTTCAATGCCTGCGGATGAGCGTTGCAGGGACGGTGCATCAATAAGTACCAAGTCGAAGCCCACGCGTGCCGCGTCGATGATCTTGGCCCAATTGGCTTCGTTGATCTTTAGTCCACCGGCTCCCAGAGGTGCGGTCACATAGAGGCTGCTGTTATCGACCCGCATGGTGCGGCGTTCAGCGGTCATAGCTCCCAGGGAATGGCCGTGCGCCGCCAGCATTGCGGCCGTCCCGCGTCCACCCGGCGGTTCAATGTCCAGCAACAGCACTTTTCGCGCGCCGCCCGCCGCTGCAATCACGGCCAGGTCGCGCACCATGCTGGAAACACCCTCGCCATCATGCGCCGCGATCAACTGCAGCACTCGGCCACTGCTACGAGGCATGGACGCAATTAGGCGTAATAGAAGCCGACCGTCATCGGACGTCAGGTGGGTAGGGATAAGCGCGCGTCCTTTCGGCCGCTGATCATCATCGCCTGTTGCCACGGCGAGTAAGGCTGGAACGCCGAGCTTCTCTTCGACGTCGCGCGGCGTGATCATGATTTGAGACATCGCAGCCGCGAGCAATATCGTCGCAAGAGCTGCCGCACCGCCGGCCGCGACTCCCGCCAGGAGCAATATCAACCGCCCGGTGTGGCCCTTTGTCGGCGGCTCAGCAGGCTGGATAACCCGCACATTCGCCCTAGACCGCGAGACCGCGTTGTCGACCCCGGCGCTCGCTGCGGTCTTGGCGAGGTCCTGGGAGGCACCGTCGACGACGTCGCGCGCCCGCACCAGCGCGCGATACTCAGGTCCGATGCGAACCAACTCTGCCAGACGCAAATTGACCGCCGTCAGCGAGCGCTGAATGGCTTGCCGGCCATCGCGCAGCCCGGCGACGTCACCTTGCGAGGTGACCAACTCGGTATCGATCTGCTGGTGAACCGGATTGAGTCCCTGCCGCTCAACGGACGTCTGCTGCAGGGGAGCCTGGCGGATCTGCGTCTGAACCTCAGCGATCCGCTGATCAAGATCGGTGATCAGCGGAAAACCGTCGCGATACTTGTCAGCGGCTTCGCGTCGCTGAGCCTGCAGCGCCACGAGATTTTGCGTCAGGGCATCAAGTTGCGTTGACCGCGACCGATCCGATGACACTTGGACCTCACGCGGCGTTGCCCTGCGTAAGACCGACAGTTGAGATGCCCGCCCGGCGCGGGTCGCAATCTGCTGATCAAGGGCTTGAAGCTGGGACTGCAAGACGGCTTGTTGAGTTTGAACCGCACTGAACTCTTGTGAATAATCGCCAAATCCATAGCGCGTGGAAAAGCCGGTTAATTGCCCCTCCAATTGGGCAAGGCGCCCGCCCAACACCGCCTCTTGGGCGCTCACTGAGCCGGTGTCGGCGCGTTTGAAGACATCGCTACGCCGCTGTAGATAGAGCTCCACCAGCTTGTTCAAGGTATCGGCAGCAACCTGGCGATCACGCGCCTTGAAGGTCATCTCGATTATGCTGGAGGTCGGAATATTGATGATCGTAAGATCTTTTTCCAACTGATCGGCGGCCTTTTCCAGGCTGTCAGGCTGACCCGAAAGCTTCGGATAGAGTCGACCAAGGCCAACCGCACTGATCGTCTCCTTATGCAATGCCCGGGTTCCGAGGATTTCCATTTCTGCGTGGACGATCTGGGATCGGTCAAAGGCCTGGGCAGAGCCTGGATCATTAGCCGAATTCTTGAAGACGTAGTCACCGCCCAACAGGGTCAGCAGTCGCGTTTGCGAGGTGTAGACAGTGTGGGCCAAGAACGCTGCCACCAGGGCTATGGCCAGCGGCACGAGAAACGCCAGCAAGGCGGGCCATTTGTAATAGAAGACCGGCGTCAACAGCTCGCGCAGGGTCAGTGGTGATTGAAGACGACGCTTGGGCGCTTCGACGGGATACGACAGGTGATCGAGAACCGCAGACGCCATCTTAAACGTTGATTGAGACCGCCCTTGCGCCCGATGCGTGGCTCTACAGTCAATTGGTAACGATTTGTGGTTAACAAAAGGCTGCAGCTGAGGCCTTGCCAACCCTTTGATAACCAAACCGCAGGCATCACAGACAGCGTCCCAGCGCCGGTTCCGGCTTTGCGGGAAACTAGAGGTCGTTAGGATGTTGAAACGGATCGGCCGTTGGTTTGCAGTCTCCGCCTTCGTGCTATCGGCAAACCATGCGGCTGCGGCTGGCAACCCAGACCTACCTAGATCCTACGAGCGCTCAGCCCCTCAACAAGTCTCGCCGATTCGTCCTGCCCAGGCGGCTTCAGACTACGGATACCTACCGGCACCTCCCCAGCCTTTGGAGCGCTACACGCCGCCGCCGTATCAGCCAGACTTGGTCCCAGGCGCTGACCGTCGCGCGCCGGAGACTTACCCAGCGGCTGCGCCGCGCTTCGCCGAATGGTCTGACCAAGACTACCGCTACCGCCTTGGTCCAGGCGATCAGTTGGCGTTACGGTTCTTGGTAAACCCCGACTTGAACGGCCCCGCCACCATCGGCCCCGATGGGCGAGGCGTCTTCCCGTTGATTAGTTCGGTAAAGATCGCTGACTTGACGGCCGAGGAAGCCAATGCCGTCCTAACCGACGCCTATGGGCAAATCCTACGTCGACCCCAGGTCGAGGTGCTAATCACCGCCTATGGGGCCGCTCAAATCTATGTGGGCGGCGAGGTTCGCAATCCCGGCGTGCTGCCGATCAAGGGGCAGCTGACCACCGCACAGGCGGTCATGTCAGCTGGCGGCTTGTTGCCAACGGCCCGCACCGGACGAATCGTGGTTCTGCGAGAACGCGCTGATGGCCAGTTGCTCCGCAAGGAGATCGACCTAAAAGCCTATTTGACCAAGGCTCAGGGCCGGTCTGACTTCTCGATCCTACCGGGCGACTTGATCTTTGTCCCTCGCAGCAAAATCGCCGAAGTTGACCTGTTTGTGGACCAGTACATTAACGGGGTACTGCCCTTCAGTCGCAGTGTTGGCTACAGCGTCAATCGTGGCACCCGCTTCTGACGCTCGAGGACCCCTATTGTCGCGCTACCTGACCTCGGCTGTCGAGCAGGCCCTGTGGTCGCTGATGAACCTCGGCGTCAATCTGCTGCTGATCCGCATTGCCGCGCCAGATCAGTACGGCACCTTCGCGTTCTGGGCCAATGTCGCCTTTGTCCTGGCGAGCATCCAAAATGCCCTGACCCTTACTCACATGTTGGTACTTCCTCCGGGCGACGGTCTTTCGCCGGACCGACTGCCGGTCGAGCGCATCATGCACGCCGTAACGATTACTTTCCTGGTTTTCACGGGGCTAGGCGTCCTGGCTTTGGCCCTGGGTCTGCGCGCGTCAGGCCATGAATTGGGCGCGCCCGCCGCCGCCTTATTTGTTCCGGCCTTCCTGCTGCAGCAGTATTTCCGAACCCTGGCCTACGCACGCGGCATCGCACGCAGCGCCCTTCTGCAGACCGTCGGTGTGCTGATAGCTTCGGTTATCCTGGTCGGCGGTGGAACACTGCTGATCGATCACCTCTCGGCTGATGTTATGCTGCTGCTCTTAGGCAGCGCCTATGGCGGGGTTGGGTTGCTAGGCGGTGCTATCGCCACCCGGGGTCAGAGCCTTGCGATCAATCGGGATCTGCTTGGGGGCTTCCGTAACTATCTGCGGCAGTCGGGTTGGTTATTTCTCGGGGTCAGCACCACAGAGTTCTTGACCCGGTTCTACGCCTTCGCCGTCGCCGGCGCGTTTGGCGCCACGGCCCTCGCATCGCTCTCTGCAACCCAGCTCTTCATGCGCCCAGTTCCCTTGCTGGCGACCTCCTGGAGCCTGGTGGCGCGGAGCGATCTCGTCCGTCGCAAGAGCGCGGGAGATTGGTCAGGCTTCACCTGGATGCTCCTGATCGCACTAGGAGCCGGGCTTTCAATGGCAGCCGTGTGGTCCGGTGGAGTCTACGAGGCTTGGCACCTGATCTCGGGTTTGATGTTCAAAGGGAAATACGCGGATGACGGCTGGATGGTCTTACTGTGGGGGCTGTCGGCGGCCCTGAGCCTAGCCCAAGTGGTGATCAGCACGCCGCTGCAGGTGTTACAGGCCTTTAAGCCGCTAGCCATCGCCAACACCATTGCCTCGGTTGTGGCGGCAGGTGCCATCTTGGTCTTCATGCGGCTCTACGGCTTTGGCGGCGCAATCGCGGGGACAGCGATAGGCCAAGTCGTAGAGGTGACCCTCATGGCGGTGATGCTCTGGCGCGCTACGGTGCGCGCCCGATCTGCGGTAAATTGATCCCGCCGATCCTGCCACGCTCTGGCCAGCGAAGATCGACATCAATCCCGATCAGCAAGATCAGTGTTCCAAAGGTCGCATTGGCGGTGAAATAGCTGCTCTCCATAAAATTGTGGACGAAGAACAACAGCGGGAAAAGTCCCAGATAGATACCGTAAGGCAGCGCTTGGCGATCACCCTGCGCACGCGCCAGTAGCGACAGCCTAATCATAGCCAGGGACCGGTAGATCCAGCGCACCAGCACCGCCATCGCCCCGATCAATCCGATCAAGCCCGTCGTCACCGCAAGGTCGATATAACCGTTGTGGGATTCGTTGGTGTAGGCATCTGGCTTGGCGAACCATTCGTCGGTCTGCAGGCTGGGTTGGACGCCTGGGTCAATGTCCCAGAACGACCCGAAGCCCCATCCCGTCCAGGGTCGCTGGGCCCACTGGCTAAGCGAGAATTTCCAGACGTCCGTGCGCATCGTAAAAGTCACATGGCTAAGCGGACCAAGCGGATCCGAACCCTGAACTGCGCACCAGACCAACCAGGCCAACACACTCAGTCCTAGGATTGCCGACCCCACCGCCGCCAACGCGAGCATGGTCACGCTTCGGCTCCGCAAATAGGCGATCAGCAAGGGCGCAACGATCGCTGCGACCAGATAGATCGCCAGACTGGTCTTTGAGCGCGACGCGACCAAAAGCGCGAGACCCACGACTAGGACCGCGATCCAGAACGCACGGCCGAGCAGCGTTTTCTGGGAGAGCAAATAGGTCCCGCAAACTATGCCGCAGAACAGCATGACTGATCCCAGGGTATTCTTATGGGTGTGGATCGCCGCCAATCCTAACGGCGTGATCGATCTTCCATGCAAGAACACCCAGGAGAACAGGTCGATCCCCACCATGATGGCGCAGGCGATGGCCATGGTTGAGTGCAGCCGATGACCATCTCGGACACTGAGACTGACAGCCACACAGATCGCGCTCACCAGGACATACAGAAAAAGCCGCTTGTTGGAGACGCCCGGATCAAGCGCCCACCGCGTCGTGGCAGCAAACCAGACCAGCAGAAGGATCAACGGCCAAAGTCGTCGCAGGGCCTCGATCAATAGCCCTCTGCGAAACCAGAAGATTGGTGCCGATAGGCCAAAAAGCCCCAGCCAAAAGATCCGATTGATCGGGGAAACTGGGGCGACCCCGGTGACCGGATCCAGCACGGCCTCATGATTATAGGGTTGCTGGCCAATCAACATGTACAGCAACATCGCAATCAGGATGGCAGACCCCCATAGCCCCAGCCAATGATCGGCGAAGTCACGGCGCGTTGAGCTCCGTTCTGCTTGATCATCGCGCCAAGCTTGCAGGCCAACCGCCGGGGTCTCAGCCATGCGACAGCGCCGGAATCTCTGGGCGGCGCAGGCCAAGACGGATTGCCACAACATCTATCAGGCCAAGACCCAATCCAAACAGGCCACGGACAAGATAGCGACGCCACAGCCGTTTTGGCTCACGAACCAGCCGGTAGAGCCAGACCAATCCGGAATGCTCCATCCAATCAGGAGCCGCATCGGACTGACCGGTGACCACGTTGATCGACGACCCGATGCAAAGTCCCACTCCGGTGGATCGGCCATCGGCGATCAGGTACTGGCAGAACTTCTCCGACTGGGGTGGCCCCATGGCGACGAAAACAAACCGCGATGGATGGTCGGCGACGAAATCCACCGCCGCTTTCACGGCTACGGGATCGTGAATAAAGCCCATCGGCGGATTGTGATGGGCAACCTGGCCCAGCCCGAACTGCGCGACCAACCGGGCGACAACGTCGGGCGTGCCGCCGATAATGCTGATCGCATCAGTTGGACCGATCACATCTTTGAACAACCGATCAACGACATAGGCACCCGGGGCAAACTTCAGATCAATCCCCGCAAGCCACGCCGCACGTCCTAGAATCCGGCTATCATTGGTGCTGATCCAACAGGTGTCGCCGCATGCGCGGAACAAGGCGTCGCTTCGGCGCAGTGAGGCATGTTCGGCGTTGGGCGTCACAAAAGCCACAAAAGGTTGGTCGGCAGCACGCCCAGCCAGGGCCTCAACCGTTTCATCGACGCTGAGGGGCGTGAACCGCAGTCCAGCAAATCGCAGCTGCCTCAAATCACTTGAACCGGTTGTCAACGGGTTGGGCATATAGGATTTGTTCCCGGGGCCACTTCTATTCGAGACTCCATGAGCCACACCATCGGTTTACGTCCGGTTCTCGCCGGCGGTCGCAATGTCGTTTTCGAACTCGCGGTTAAGCGGGCGATGGACATTGTGGTATCGGTGGGCCTGATTGTCGGGCTCAGCCCGGTTTTGGCCCTCATTGCTCTGGCCGTAAAGCTCAGCTCGCAGGGACCGGTGCTCTTCACCTGTCATTGGGTCGGTCAAGATGGTCGCCGGTTCTCGGGATGGAAGTTCCGTACCATGGTCGAAAATGCCGACGCGTTGGAGGAACAACTGCAAAGCCAAAATGAGATGAAGGGTCCGGCATTCAAAATGACTAATGACCCGCGCGTCACACCGATGGGTCGGTTCCTTCGCAAGTTCAGTCTCGATGAGCTGCCTCAACTCTGGAACGTCGTGCGCGGCGACTTGAGTTTGGTGGGGCCCCGAGCCCCCCGCGAGCACGAATATGTCCAATTCACGGAATTTCAGAAGCAGAAGCTCACGGTTCAGCCGGGTATCACCTGCCTCTGGCAAGTCGAGGGCCGTCACAAGATCAATGACTACGACCGTTGGGTCGAGCTTGACCTAGACTATATCCGGCGCTGGTCACTGTGGCTGGACATCCAAATCCTGGCCAAGACGGCCTTGGTCGTGGTGCGGGGCACCGGCGTATGACCCCAAGCATTAGTGTCGTCGTGCTCAGCTACGACCGAGTTCACTTGCTCAAGAGAACCCTGTCTGAGGGCCTGAGGCAGGTTATGCCCGATGGCCGGACCTTTGAATTCATCGTGGTCGATAATCATCCGCAGATGCTGGCAAAGACCCTGGTGGAGGAACTGGCGACCCAGGGCGCGCCGATCCACTATTTGTCAGACTCTCGCCGTAACATTTCGATCGTCCGCAACAAGGGCATCCAAGCCGCCCGCGCACCCTATGTGGCCTTCATCGATGATGACGAAGCCCCTGAACCGGGCTGGCTCATGGAACTTCATGCCTGCCTTGAGCGCACCGGTGCCGACGCCGCTTTTGGCCCGAAGCTACCGTTGTTTGAGTCTGGCCATCCGCCGAAATGGGATCCACAGGCCTGGCTCTATACGCTGGATTTCCGACTTCCCGCCGATGCGCCTATCGAGATGTTCGGACGGTTTCGCCGCAAAGGCAAAGGGCTGGGCAGCGGCAATGCGGCCTTTCGGGTCGCCACCTGCTTCGATACGGCTGAGCCCTTCAGTGTGGCGTTCGGTGATGCCAATGGTGAAGACACGCAACTGCTGTTTCGTCTGGCCCTGGCTAGCAAACGCTTCGTCTGGTGCCCGAGCGCCATCATCAAAGAGTTCATTGAGACCGAGCGCACGGATCCGCACTACATAGTCACCAGGATGAAGCGGGGCTCGCAGCACTATGCGGCATCACGGATCAATACGAGCCCGACACCGGTCATAACCCGCCTGAAAGTCATGACGCTGGGCTTAGCTCAATTCTGTGTTCATGCTGGATTGTTCGTTATCTCGGGCGAATGGTTGGGGCAAAGCCACTTCGATCATCGCATTGGCATGGCCAAGGGGTTGGGCAAGCTAACCTATCGCGCACCGATCGGCTTCATCGAAGAGAAGTCCGCATGAGCCATATCGATGTTTCGGTGGTGATAGCCACCTATGATCGCCCTGCCCTATTGGCCGAAACCCTAGCCTCTTGCATGGGTCAACAGAACCGGGCCGGTCAATCCCGCGAAATCGTCATTGTCGATAACCATCCGTCCCAGAGCGGGCGGAAGGTCGTAGAGGCCATGGCATCCAACACGCCGATCCCCATCCGCTACGTCGCCGACCCCGTCCGCAACATGTCGGCCTTGCGCAATCGCGGGTTCGCAGAGGCCGGTGGCCGATGGGTGGCCTTTATCGATGACGACGAAGTTGCCGACCACGATTGGCTGGACGAACTGACCGCTGCGGCCCGTGACACAGGTGCCGCAGTCGCAGTCGGGCCGCGTCTGGCGCGATTTGCCGGCGGCCGCCCGCCTGCCTATGACCCAGGCGGCAGCCAGTTTGCGCGTGACCTTCACCTACCAGACCGCAGCGTGATCGACCTGACCCAGCCAGATGGTAAGCCCCGTTATGGATTGGGAACGGGTAACTCACTGTTCGACGTCACCGCCTGTTTTCCTAAGAAAGCCAAACCCATGCGGCTCGAGTTCGGCGATGCCGGCGGTGAGGACGCAGAGCTGTTTGCCCGGCTGCACCGGCAAGGTCGCAAGATTGTCTGGGCGGCAAAGGCCTTGGTGACCGAGACTGTGCCCCTGCATCGCACATCTGTTGAGTACCGCTTGCTCCGAACCCGTCGCGAGACCCAGCACTATGTTTCCATCTATTTGGATGCGGCCGCGCAGCCTCTTTGGGTGGGGACGGTCCTGATATGCAAGGGCTTGGCGCAGGTTGTAGCAGGTTTCGGACTGGCGCTATTTACCGGCGAATTTGGCTCAAGTCGGCGAATAGCGGGTCGACTGCTCATGGCTCACGGCCTTGGAAAGCTGAGCTGGAAGCGGCCTATCGGATATATTCGTGAGCCGTCCTTCCCCTCCAAAGTGTAAAAATTCGCCAGATACGCGAATTTCAAAAAGGTTCCATGCCCATTTCAGGTGAAGGTTCTTTTTTTGCTCCAACGCCTAATGTAGAGCTTCGCCCGATTTGAAACGTGTGTATTCGGGGGGTTATCATGCTGCATCGTCTAGTTGTGGACGCAACTGCGACCGAGCTTAAGGTCGAGAATGACATTAAACTCTATGGCGACGGTGCCACACTGGCGGATTTCGCGCGCCTGCATGGAGAAGGCCTAGTCACCGGCTTTACCACCAATCCCAGCCTGATGCGCAGAGCCGGCGTGGCCGACTATGAGGCGTTCGCCAAAGAGCTGTTGGCGATCATTCCCGACATGCCGGTTTCCTTTGAGGTGATCGCCGACGATTTTGTCGAAATGCAGCGCCAAGCCGAGAAAATCGCCGCGTGGGGCAAGAACGTCTACGTCAAAATTCCGATCACCAATACGAAGCGCGAGTCGAGCTTGCCGCTGGTGCGCATATTGGCTGCTAAGGGTATCAAGCTAAATGTCACAGCGATCCTTACACTAGAGCAAGTCGCCGCGACGGTCGAAGCCCTGGATCCTGGGATCCCGGCCGTAATCTCAATCTTTGCAGGCCGGATCGCCGATACCGGGATCGATCCCAAGCCGATCATGAAAGCCGCCGTCGCCATGGCCGCGCGCCGACCCTTGGCCGAGGTGCTGTGGGCTTCGATCCGCGAAGTATTGAATATCTACGAAGCGCAGGACTGCGGCTGCCAGATCATCACCGCGACCCCAGACTTGCTGAAGAAACTCGACATGTCGGGCAAGAACCTCGAGGACCTATCTGCCGAGACAGTGGCCATGTTCGACACCGATGCGCGGGCCGCTGGCTATCAGCTTTAGGCGGACTGGAACTTCGTCCATAGTCGGTCAATGACCAAAGCCCTTGTGCTCGCCGCTGGATTGGGAAGCCGTATCCGCGACGTGGCGGCCGGCTTGCCAAAGCCACTGATGCCCTTTGGAGGCGCGCCGATCCTCGCGCACAATCTGCGCTGGCTGGCGGCAAGCGGCGTGGACCAAGTCTGGATCAATCTGCACTATGGGGCCGATCTGATCCGTACACAGATCGGAGATGGTTCTGCCTTCGGGCTTGGCATTCAGTACGTTTACGAGCCGGTCCTCTTGGGTACCGCGGGGGCATTGGGCAATATCGCCGAGGTCGTCACCGAGACCATGCTGGTGGTCTATGGCGATAGCGTGGTTCGCTTTGATCTTGGCCGACTGCAGTCAACCCACGTCAAAGCTCAGGCGGAAGCAACCGTGGCCCTGTATGACCGCGATCATCATCTGAATACGGGCATCGCCGGAGGCAGGGTGCGGAACGCACAGGACGGTACAATTACCGCTTTCGTCGAGGGGCCGGAGGCGGCGCAATTGTCGAGCCTCGTGAATGCCGGGGTCTATGCGGTGGAGCCGTCAATTCTGGACTTGATACCGCGCGCGGGCTTGGTGGACTTTGGCCGTGACGTGTTCCCCGCGATGTTAGCCAATGGCCGTCTGCTTCAGTCCCACCTCATGGACGAACAGGGCTTTTGCCTGGGCCTGGATACGCCGGAAAGTCATGCCGCCGGACAGGTTCTGCTGGCCCAGGGCCGATTGGCATTGTCATGACCCCCGCAGTATTCTTCGACCGCGACGGGGTGCTTAATGACATCGTAGAGCGGGACGGCAAGCCCGCCTCGCCCCGATCGCCCGAAGAACTGATTGTAGCCGCAGGTGCTAAGTCGGTGATCGACCTGTTGCGGGAGATGGGTTTCAAGATTTTCGTGGTCACCAACCAGCCTGACGTCCGTCGCGGCCTGATGAGCGATGCCAGCCTGGACGCCATCCACGCCAAGCTCTCTGACCACCTTCAAATCGACGCCATTGCGGCCTGCCGACATGACAATGCCGACGCATGCGCCTGTCGCAAGCCCAAGCCCGGCTTGATCCTGAACTTGGCTGCTGCCCACCACATCGATCTCTCGGCCTCGTGGATGGTCGGGGACCAAGACCGCGATATCGCCTGTGGAACCGCGGCCGGGGTGCGCACGGTCTTGCTGGCCCGCGCCTACAATTCCGGCACGGGTGCCGACCATGTGCTGGAAAGCTTGTCGCAATTAATCCCTGCTATGAACGGTGACTTGCGCCAAACCTCCTCTTGATCGGAAAGACCGCCGTGTTCTCTGACCATTTCTTCGATGCCGCCGCCCGGGCTATGGCGGCTATTGACCGCCAAGCTGTTGAGGCCATGGCTCTGGCCCTAGCCAAGGTGAGGGATGGCGGCGGGCGTCTGTTCATCATCGGCGTGGGCGGCAGTGCCGGACATGCCAGCCACGCCACCAATGACTTCCGCAAGATCTGCGGCTTTGAAGCCTATTGCCCCACCGACAACGTCTCTGAGCTAACCGCGCGGATCAATGATGAGGGATGGGAAGGTACCTTCTCCACTTGGCTACAATCTTCCCGCCTGAAAGCCGAAGACGGCCTGCTGATCTTCTCGGTCGGCGGCGGCAGTGTGAACCCGCCGGTCAGCGCCAATATCGTGCGCGCCATCGAACTGGCCCAACAGCGTGGCGCGACGGTGACCGGCATCGTCGGGCGCAATGGTGGTTTTACCGCTCAGGTGGCCGATGCCTGCGTGGTGATCCCCACGGTGGATGATCAACTGATCACGCCGATCGTTGAGGGCTTGGCCGCCGTGGTCTGGCACCTTTTGGTCTCGCACCCGGCCCTCGCTGTCAGCAAAGGCCACTGGGAACAGATCGCGGCTGGTACGGTCAAGGTTCCGGCCAACTAGATGATCTCCACCCGCACCCCCCTGCGCGTGACCCTGGGCGGCGGCGGCACCGACCTGGAAAGCTATTACCGCCACGGCGGCGGCTTCATCTTCGCCATGGGGCTGGACAAGTACATCCATATCGCCGCCCACCGACCGGCCTTCCACGGCGGCGTGGTGCTGCACGGGCCTGACCCAGAGGCCTGCGAAACCGCGTCCAGCCTCAAACACGAGCTGGTCCGCGCGGCATTACAGTCGCATGGGATCGAGGACCGCTTCGAGGCCGCCTCCATCGGCGATATCGCAGGCGGCACAGGGCTGGGGTCGTCCAGCTGCTTCCTGGTCGGGTTTCTGAGCGCCCTGCACGCGCTGCAAAGTCGGATCCCGGACCGACAGGCCTTGGCAGAGGAGGCCTGCAATATCGAGATTCATGCGCTCTCTAAGGGCATCGGCAAGCAGGACCAGTATATGGCCGCCTTCGGTGGCCTAACCACGCTCGACATCGCCCCGGATGGCACCGTCAAGGTCGGCCAAGTCAAGATCGCGCCGGAGACCGAGGCGGCTTTCGTAGCTCATACTCACATCTACTATACCGGCCTTCGCCGCGACGCCGCCGTCATCCTTAATGATCAGAACAGCGCCATGCAGAGCCAGGGCGCGGCGCAACACGACGCTGTCAGCGAAAGCCTGGGGGCCATCAAGGCCCTTGGCTACCGGATCCGCGACGCCTGGGTTGAGGGGGATCTCGATGGCTGGGGCCATATGCTGCACGAGCACTGGCTTTCGAAAAAGCAGCTCTCGGCCAAGATATCCTGGCCCCATATCGACCAGCTCTATGATCACGTCCGTGCCGAGCATGGCGTTCTGGGCGGCAAGGTGATCGGGGCCGGCGGCGGCGGGTTTATGATGCTCTATGACCCTAGCGATGGGACGGCTCTGGAAGCCTATATGGCCAGCCAAAACATGCCACGCCTCAACTACGGTATTGATCGCGGCGGGGCCCAGGTCCTGCTTGGCCAAGATCGATGAGCCTGCCGCGCCACCCCATTGATGTTCGGGCCCGTGCGCCCTTGCGGCTGGGCCTGGCTGGTGGCGGAACTGATCTATCGCCCTATTGCGATCAGTTCGGCGGCGCGGTGCTGAACGCCACCATCGACAGGTTCGCCTTCGCGCACATCGCACCCAGCCCGGACGGGGACATGGCGTTCCGGGCCCGCGATATCGGGGCCGAGGAGCATTTTCGCAGTTTCGACGAAATCGGGCTCGACCAAGGCTTGATCCTGCACAAGGCCGTATATCGCCATGTGGTCGAGACATGGTTGGATGGCAAAGCTCCGGCGCTGACGGTCTCTACGACGATTGACGCGCCAGCAGGGTCGGGTTTGGGATCATCTTCAGCCTTGGCCGTGGCGCTGATCGAAGCGTTCCGGGTGGCCCTGGACCTTCCGCTTGGCCCCTACGAGATTGCCAAACTGGCCTTTGATATCGAGCGTGTAAAACTAGGTTTGGCGGGCGGCCGCCAAGACCAATATGCCGCCGCGTTTGGCGGGGTGAATTACATTGAATTCCTGACCGACAGCCGGGTGCTGGTCAGTCCCTTGCGGGTACCACGCGCCTATCTGAATGAGCTGGAAAGTTCGCTCGCGGTATGCTTCACGGGACAATCACGTCATTCTGCCGGGATCATCCAAGAACAGATCGACGGTTTGGTGGCTATGGACCCGGAGACGGTCGCCAGCATGCACAGCCTCAAGGCCGATGCTACCGCCATGAAGGACGCCATGCTGCGCGGCGAAGTCCGCACAGTAGCCGAAATCCTAATGCGCTCATGGGCCGCCAAAAAACGCACCGCAAAGGGCATCGCCACCGAAACCGTTGATCGCCTGTTCGACCACGGCATGGCCAATGGCGCTTGGGGCGGCAAGGTCTCCGGCGCGGGCGGTGGTGGCTTCCTGATGTTCTGCACAGATCCTGAAAACCGCTATCGATTGATTTCAGCGCTCAATGAAGCCGGCGGCCAAGCCAGCGCGGTGAAGTTCACCTTCGATGGAGCCGAGGCCTGGAGCGTGCCCAGATGAGTGTCTGGTCATGAGCGTGCGCCAGTGCGTCATCCTCGTGGGCGGCGCTGGCACGCGGCTGGGCGACCTGACCCGTAATATGCCCAAACCGATGTTGCCAGTGGCAGGGCGACCTTTCCTTGAACACCTGATCGAGAAAGCCGCCGGGCATGGGTTTGGTCGCATCCTGCTGCTGGCCGGGCACCAGGCTCAGGTCGTGCAAGCCTGGATCGGTGCCGATCAGATCGCCCAGCGCTACGGCGTAGAGATCGCCATGTCCCTGGAACCCACGCCGCTGGGCACGGGCGGCGCGCTGATCCACGCACGTGATTGCCTGGATGGCGCATTCCTATTGATCAACGGCGATACCTGGTTTGACTTTGATTGGCGCGTCCTAGCCGACATGGACGCCTATCCCGCCATGCTGGCGTTGCGCCAGATCGAGGTCGCCGACCGCTATGAGACCGTCGAGCTAGGCGGTGGCCGCGTGGTGCGGTTTTTGCCCCGGAGCGGAAAAGCGGAGCCGGGACTGATCAATGGGGGAGTTTATCGCCTGACCCGCGCAGTTATTCCGCAGGCAGAGCAAGTGGTCTCGCTTGAAGCCCGATTGCTGATTGATCTCTGCACCTTGGGCAAACTCGGCGGCGTAGCTGTCGATGGCACCTTCATCGATATTGGCGTGCCGGAGAGCTATGCAGCAGCCCAGGCGCGTCTCGCCCGCTGACCGTCAGATTCGACAACATCTCCGGCCCGTGATTTCCTCATCAAATCTAGGGTTGAACAGGGGCTGACGCATGACACTCGAAACTGCTGGGACTGAAAAGCTCGACATCGGCACTGTGATCCAGACCACCTTTGGGGTTATCCGAAGAAACTTCGTTTCGTTTGGCCTCATATCCCTGGTCTTTGCCGGCATTCCCGCATTGGTCATTGGCCTAGCCGCACCGCGCGGCTCGGCAGAAGCCTTCACCAACCCGGGTGCAACCGGGACGATCCTGCTGGGCGTATTGGTCAGCATTGTTGCCACGGCAGTTTTGCAAGGCGCTTTGGTTCACATGACGGCTGCAGACTTGAGCGGGCGCAGCGTCTCGGCTTCTGCCGGGATCACAACCGGTGTTCGCAATTTCTTGCCGCTCTTAGGCATCGGTCTGCTGATGAGTTTGGGCATTATTTTCGGGATGATCTTTCTCATCGTGCCCGGCCTCATCTTGGCTATCGTCTGGTCGGTGACGGTGCCGGCAAGCATTGTTGAGCGTCTCACCATCACCAGCGCATTTGGGCGCAGCCGCAATCTGACGCGCAACAACCGTTGGCGAATCCTGGGCCTCTTGCTCGTCCTGGCGCTCGCCACTTTTGTGATCGAGTTGGTGCTGGGTGCCATCTTTGGCGGATTGTCTGTTGTGAGCCAGGCCAGCCCAATAGCAGCCCTCGGACAGGCAATCGGTTCGGTTTTCGCCGGGATGATCGGGGCCAGCGGCGTCGCCGTGCTCTATGCCGAACTCCGCCGCATCAAGGATGGCGTCGGGATCAATGATCTGGCGGCGGTATTCGACTAGCCCTTATCGAACTTGTCCTTGCGGCGTTTGCCCAGAAGCATCTGCCGCTCCAATCGACCGCGCAGGGCAGCGTAATAGCCGGTTAGGAACGCGCGATCGGATACGACCTCGCCGCCCGCCCAGTCAATCTTGGCTCGGATGCGGCGCGCCACGTCGGCAATGGTCCTGCGGTCATTGCTGCGCAGCACGGTCTCCAGCACCTGCAGCTCCTTGATCCCGTAGGCGTCCAGCTGGGACGAGCTGAAATTGAGCTCCGACAGGGCGCTGATCCCGTCGTCGGCAAGGTCGGGCAACAACACGGGCCGGGCGGCGCGCACAACCATGGTCCCGGCGATCAGGTCTCCGGCCCGCAACCGATCTCGGTTGAACAGCGGAAACAGCACGAAGACCAAAGACCAAAGGCATCCCAAGGCAATGATCCACCCATCGACGCCTTGACCACGCGAGAACATGAAGCTCATGGGCAGGAATAGCTCCAGCTCGCGCAGGGCATTGCGGCCAAACACCGCGTCGGCGGTCAGACGCCCTCCGTTCCGCGCGATCACTCGCAATTG
>JANLPX010000023.1:0-3928 GCA_031367485.1 Alphaproteobacteria bacterium
AATTAGAGCCCAAAGGCGGCAAAAAGAAACGCCCGGACACTGGAGAGTCCGGGCGTAGTTGTGTGTCTCATGCCGTGGCCGGGAGGGGATAGAAACCGCCACGGAGGCCACCTGCTCGCGCAGGCGTCATGCGTGTCATTATTGCAACTTCATAGAACAAAAGTCAAGGCGAATCGTTAAACACGTTGCCTGTTGTGAACATGTCACATTCGGCCCCGACCGGGTGATTTCTGTCGCGGGTCAATCAGTTGGAACAACGATGCCGGTAAACCGGAGACCCGCGCCATATCGACCAGGGCAATATGCGTCGATTGACCCTGGGCGTCGGTAACTGTCCATCCGTTAAGCGCCAGCGGACGATCTGCGAAGCTTAGGACAATTTGACCCTCAGCCTGTTTTCGCCCGTCGCGCGCCGTAATCGAAAAACCGTCGGGTGTTTGGCGCACCTCAGAGATCAAAATTCCCCTATCAAGCCGAATTTGCCGTGCCAAAAAGATCGACAAGGGCGTTGCGATCAAGGGGTAGCGATCAAAGGTTTTCAGCTGCGAGTTAGCAATTGTGACATTGGATCCGTCAGCAACCACCAGCAGCCGTGAGGGCGGATCATAGGCAAAGCGAGCGCGGCCGGGGCGTTTGAGATAGATTTCACCACGCGATACGTTGCCGCGTGTATCGGTCTGAATGAAGCGACCCTTGGCTTCGGCAAGGCCCTGAAGGTAGACCCCAGCACGGTCGACCATTTCCTGCTCAGCCTGGGTCAGAACGGCGATTTTGGGCCGGGCCGCCAAAGCCGATGTCGAAATCGTGCTGGCAAAAAGTCCTATGGCGAGGCGACGTCTATTGAGGGTCATCGCGAAGGTTTGGCAAAAGGAAACGGCGGCATTGCGACCTCACCCAGGTTTAAGTCGTCAATCGGCTATAAAATGCGGCACGAAGCGAGATGTGTTGCGAGTCACGCGGCTGCGATCTTCCCTGATCCCCAGGCCAGCGGGCTCATCCCCCACCATCCAAACTCCCATGACTGGGTAGTGTCCACCAAATCGGGTCAAGGGATGCAGCGCCTGGCGCATATGGCCCTCAGCCCCATAGCCTTGGTCCAGGACAGGTGCGCGTCGCCCATGATCAACCAGCTCGATATTGGCTCCTTCGCGCGAAAAGAGTGGCTTGCGCACGTACGAACTGCCGAGATTTGCGGACGCTTGATCATCCTCAAAATAGGCCGGTAAAAGGTTCGGGTGGCCCGCGTTTCTCTCCCAAAGCAAGGGCAATAGCCCCTTGTTAGAGAGGATAGTCTTCCAGGCAGGTTCCAAAAACTGGGTTTTGCAGCCACCAAGGTTGGCGGCATAGGGCTCACGCAGCATTTCTTCCCAGGGGTACAGCTTGAACATCGCGCTGATGATGTAGTTGTCCTGATCGACAAACCGGCCGTTGGCATCAAGTCCGATCGATAGGAGTGGCGCGAACTTCGGCTCCAACCCCGCCTGAGCGGCAATGTCCTCAAGATAACGCACTGTTTGGCGATCTTCGATCAAGTCCGGATCGCTCGAGAAGTGTACAAAACCGCCGCCAGGAAACAGCGTTTTGAATCGCGCTTTCAGCTTCTCATGGAGACTGTTGAACTGGTCGGAGTTTGGGGGAACGACGCCCGAGGCTATGACATCCTCAAGCCACACCCATTGAAACACCCCAGTCTCGTAGATGCTGGTGGGTGTATCAGCGTTATATTCATAGAGCTTAGCCGGTTCGTTGCCATCATAGGCGAAGTCAAAGCGCCCATAGAGTGACGGGGCCCTGTCAGCCCAACTCTGCGCCACATAGTCGCGTGCAGCATCCGGGATGGCCAGGCGGGCCATAAGTTGCTCGCTTTTGACCACTTCGGAAACGAGATCCAGGCACATTTTCTGGATCTCGCTGGCAGGGTTTTCTAGTCCATCTTCAATCTCGGCCATGCTGAATGCGTAAGCCGCCCGCTCATCCCAATAGCGTGCGCCATCAAGGTGGTGGAAGGTGAACCCGAGCTCCTGAGCGCGAGCTTTCCAGGCCGGCCGCTCCTGAAGCCGCAAACGGCGCAATGTTGTCTAGCTCCCCGAGGGTGTCTTTGACGATTCGATCTGGAGATTTGGCGCCTCTAGCTGGAGCGCCACATCCTTTGGTGCAGATAATCGCGCCAAGATGTCATCTGCCGAACTCTGCCCCGGGAGAATGCCAGCGTTGCGCAACTTGGCATCCAAGTCTGCTCCCGTTCGCCGATCCTCGAGCTCACCTGCGGCCTTGAATTGCTCATCGCGGATGGCTTGGCGCTCTTTAATACGTTTTAGGCTGTCGGCCGCCGAGCCGAGGGCCGCATTGGCTCCTGTCCCACTGGCGGCGACTGAGGCTTGAGCGCGCTGGACCGATTCATTGATCTTTACGACATCGATCTCGCGACGCAGCGTTTCCACCTTTTGCTGCGTTGTGACGATCACCTGCTGCATGCGCTCCTCGGCGCTGCGCATTTCGCCAAGCTGGGGGGCCTTTAGGCTTGCTTCCTGTTCAAGATCGGCAATCCGCTGAGCCACCTCTCTGGCCAAGGCCTCGTCACCCTTGGCCAAAGCCGCCCGGGCGGAACCCTCATATTTACCGGCTTGATCCCGTAGGTTCTGAAGGTCCTTCTCCAGGATGCGTCGCCTCGCTACGAGCGCCGACAGATCATCGCGCGCCTTCCCCAATGCGCCATCGGCGTCGCGGATCTCCTGATCAAGGATGCGCAGAGCATTGGCGTCTACCACAGAGGCCCCGGCGTCATGTACGGTGCCGCGAAGAAGCGCAAAAAGTTTAGTCCAAACAGACATGTCTAATCTCCCCGGTGTGCCTAGGCGGCGCGGTTGAAGTTATCGCGCAGGTCACTGGCGGCGCGGATCGCATTCTCGGCCAGCATTCGTAGTTCAATGATCACGGTCTGCAGCGTTGTCTTGCAAGCCAGTTCGCCAAACAGCTCATAATAGTCCCGCTCGGCGACGGTCGTGACCCCAAAATTCGACAGCGGCACGATCTTTTGAGCCTTGAGCAAAAACTCATTAAAGGCGTGTCGATCAGGCTGCTCATCGACCGGCCATAGTAGCGCCGATACGACGATTTGATCTGCCCCGACACTTAGATAAATCGGCAAATCGCCCTGTTCGTGCATCGCGACCATAAGCACGGGCTCAGCGCCCTCTAGAACGCGGACGGTCATCTCTCCATCTCGGAGTAAGGCCGATTTGCCTAAGGCGTCAGCGAGGCTTTTGACACTCCAGTCGGTGTCTATCACCTGGTCCATTTGTGAATTTCCTTGGAACGGTTGTGAGGGAGGGTGAGGGTTTTTCAGGAGCGTCGGACCGCGACTAGAGGCGATCAGTATGGCTCGCACAGCGGCTTGGATGTCATTTTTCGCAGTTGGAGGTACCCAAAGCTCGAGTTTCACCAAACCAAGCTGACGTCGTTGTGCGCGCCAAGCCCGGGTTCTTTGGGCGGCGGCTATGGCGGAAGGCGGGCTTAGCGGCGTTGTCATCGTTCATGGTATACATACATGTATGCTTGACAGAACGCAATCAAGGGTCATGTTCATCGTCCGGGCCAGCGGCAGGATCTGCAGCAGGCATATAAGAGACTCTTAGATGTTCGAGCGATTCTTTGGTCGGCGCGGTGAACCCGAGGTTCCTGAGTTGCCGGTAGTTCGCAACGTGACGATTGGTCGGAGCCTGCGCGTTGATCCGCTGGCTTGGCGCCGTTTCGGCTCTGCCACTCGCTTTGCCTTGGACACCGATGTCTTGGAGATAACAGCGCAAGGGTTGGTTGACCTGGGAGCTGATGGATTTGTGCATCGATTCTACACAGACGAAGATCTTATGTTCCAGGTCGTTTCTTCCGATCACGAGGGGACTAGGGCAAGCGATCACACGCTTTTCAT
>JANLPX010000050.1:0-2141 GCA_031367485.1 Alphaproteobacteria bacterium
CCGCACGGCAGAATCCCTGCGAGCATTCCAGCGAGAAGGATCGGCCCGGGTTTTGGCATTGTTGGTGTCCAGATTGTTATAGGCTGGGACATAGCCCCCAGTGACGCCCACTGTGCTGTCGCCCAACGGGTCGGAACGCAGGCACGCCTGGGGACCAGGCATCCCGTAGAGATTGGCCGTCATCTCGACCACGGCGCGCTCAACCAGGGCGCGGACGGCCAGTTGCATAGGCTCAAGTGCGCCAGAGCCGGCCGAAACGTCGAAGACATTGCCGTTCAGGAAGTCGAATAGGCCAACGCCGACTTCGCGACCCACAACCTGCTTCTGGTAAGAGATGACGTCGACGACTTCGAGGGTGCGCGTATTGATCAGGCGCAGGTCCAACCCGACGTTCATCACGAAGTTGCGCGAGCGGAATGAGCCCTTGAATTCCTTGGCATCGGTGCCGCCGCCGGAAATATCCGCCCCAGAGGAGCGGATATTGAAGTTCAGCTCGGTAATGCCGCCCGCCACGTAGAAGTCAGAGCCGGGGACTTGGCCCGCCAGGATCTTGCGATATTCAGCAGCCTTGTCGGGGGCCGGGTTTGGCGCATCGGAGATGAGCTTGTTGTTGGCGTACTTCAGTTCCAACTCGGAGACTGAGGTGTCGAAGCGCTCGACCAGGGGCATGCCCGCTTTTGCGAAGGCCGACATGGCCATCAGCGATGCGCCCTGGGTAATCTTGCGTCCTGCGCCGTCGGACTCGGCCTTGCCGGTATAGTCAGCGATGCGGCCGATCGCGATGCGGGGCGCGACCAGTCGAGAATTGTGTGCGTAGCCGGCCATGCAGACCAGAGCGGCGGAGTAGGGGGTCGGGTTGGCGGTGACCGGCGCAGAGCCGATTGAGGTGGCGTAGTTGCCGCTGGCTCCGGCTGTGGGGGTTGCGCAGCCGGTGATGGCGATTGAGGCCGCGCCTAGGAGGGCCGCGAGACGGCCAAATTGCGTGGTGATGCGAACGGTCATTGGCCGACTCCGCCGGTTGTGACCTTGGTGCCGGCGGAGACGTTACCGGTGTTGGTCTGGTTGGAA
Organism: Alphaproteobacteria bacterium; assembly: GCA_031367485.1. Classification (GTDB taxonomy): domain Bacteria; phylum Pseudomonadota; class Alphaproteobacteria; order Caulobacterales; family Caulobacteraceae; genus Phenylobacterium. Next base: position 1,069 of record JANLPX010000050.1, read on the forward strand.
CTGACGATGACGGTGTTGTAGTTGCCCTGGGTGACCACCACGAGGCTGTTGCCGATGGCGGTGGACCCGCCTGAACCGGCACCCACGCCCGCAAACGAGTCGATGGCACCGGAGGCCTGAGAGAAACTGGACTGATCTTCGCCGGTCAGGATCAAACCGTCGACGATCACGCGGTTGCCATTGGCGTCGCGGGTTGAGACGTTGACGGGGTGATTTTCAGATCCAGCGATGCGGCCATAGCCAGCATTGAAGGCAGCGGAATTGGCGTCCATGGATTGAGCCACCGCTACGTTGGCAATGAGACTTGCGCTCAAGCCAGCGGCGAGCCAGATCAGACGATATGCTGCGGAAGAAGCGGCGAGCATTGGAACAGGAAACTCCGCACGAGCGATCACGTTAACCTTAGCAAGCAACAGTCATGCCAAGGCTGGTTGGCCGACACTCTTGCTTAAAGACCCTCGCAAATTGGTTAAGAGGCGCCGTTGTGGCGCGAAGTATGATTAAATTGAGCCGTTGATGTCGCTAGAACCCGAACGCCAGCCCGTTTTCAATGCCCCTGCGCCTGCGCTGGTCGTGTTGGTGGTCATTGTTGCGGGTTACGGATTGCAGACCTTTTTCCCCGCCGGGCAGATATTGCCCAGGTGGGGCGCAAGCGGAGCCGCGTTGGCCGCGGGGCATCCCGAGACATTGATAACCGCAATATTCCTGCATGGCGGGTGGGCGCATGCGTTGATGAATGGGGCCTTTGGGTTGGCGTTTGCAACTCCAGTTGCGAGGTTCATGGGGAGCAAGGGTAGGGGTTGGTTGGCCTTCATCGCATTTTACATCGTAACCGGTGCTCTCGCGAACTTGGCTTTCATCCTTATGCATAGCCGTGATGTGGGTCCGCTCGTGGGGGCCTCTGGGGCAGTTTCGGCCCTGGCGGCTGCGGCATCGCGGATTGCGGCCGGTAGGGGAGAGGTCGGACCCTTGAACAGCCCGCTGGTCTTGGGGATGGGTGGAGGATGGATCATTACCAATCTGCTGATTGCGATCCTCGGGTTCTCACCGGGCAGTGGCGGCGCGCAAGTCGC
>JANLPX010000112.1:0-2959 GCA_031367485.1 Alphaproteobacteria bacterium
CTCATCATCCGACCACGCGAGAGACGGTCATGCATGGTCACCGAGCCCATGCGCGCGCCGTTGCGCATGTCGTTGGTGTAGTATTCCACGTTGCTCATGCTCTCGACCCCGCCGGCCACTACCACGTCGGCCACACCGGTCTGGACCATCATGGCCGCATCAATCACCGCCTGCAGACCTGAGCCACAACGGCGATCCAACTGATAGCCTGGCACGCTGATGGGAAAGTCTGCCGCCAACGCGGCATAGCGCGCAATGCACGGTGCCTCGCCCGAGCCATAGCCCTGGGCGAAGATCACGTCATCGATCTTGCCGGGATCGATTTTGGTGCGGTTGACCAGTTCCTTGAGGATCACGGCTCCCAATTCCCCGGCGGTCATGCTGGCCAGGCTGCCCTGGAACTTGCCAACTGCAGTGCGGATAGGCGAGACGATGGCGGCGCGTTTCATGAGAATTTCCTACGGCGGTATTTCGCTTGGTCAGTGGCCTTAGTTGTCGCGAGGGTCAAGGCGCTTGGGTTTTCGCGGCCGCACCCACATCACCCCTGGATAGCCCTTGAGGGGCCGCATCGGTTCGCCGCCATAGGCCCAGTCCGGCGTCTCTAGCACATTCATATGATAGCGTGGCTCCCGACCTGTCCGGCTGGCGAAGATCGCGCGGGGGATGTTGACCATCTTGGGGGAACGGGCGCGTTCGTAGAACAGTGGCGTGCCGCAGGAGGCGCAGAAGCTGCGGGTCGTGCCGTGTTCGGTATCCTCAAAGCGCTTGATGTGGCCGGCACCTTCCAGCACTCGAAACCGGCTCTTCCAACTGCCGATATAGGTGGCATAGGCGCAGCCCTGAGCATGTCGGCTGGCGGCAGAGTGGTCGTGCCAAGCCCAGACGGCAGGCACATCGATCTCCAACCTCACCGCCCCGCAGACACATTGACCCAGGGATTGAACAGCAGAGGCTTTCGCAGGCTTGGGCATGGGGGTAGCGTGAATCCAAGGTCAGAACAGTCTAGGGATGAAGCATGCCACACTTGCAGCATTTTGCAGCCGACACACCGGTGGAGGTGTTGATGGCGACGTTGGATCTTGACGGTGCCCTGATCTTGGACAACGCGATCAGCCCCGAAGCCACCCGAGCCCTAAGGGACGAACTTCAGCCATATGTGGACGCCACCAAACCCGGCCAGGATGGATTCACCGGATACAAAACCACTCGCACTGGTGCCTTGGTGGCACGGTCGCCCCTATGCCACCCCCTCATCCAAGATCCCCGCATTCTGGCGCTCTGCGACGCCGTGCTGAAACCCAACTGCGACCGCTATCAGCTTCACCTCAGCCAAGTTATCCGCATTATGCCGGGCCAAGTTGCCCAGCCCCTGCACCGTGACCGATGGGCCTGGGGCAAACACCTCAAAGACGTCGAGCCCCAACTCAATACCATCTGGGCGCTATCCGACTTCACCAAGGCCAATGGTGCAACCCAAGTGGTGCCCGCCTCCCTAGACTGGCCCAACAATCGGGTACCTCAGCCCGAAGAGATTACCTGGGCGGAGATGAAGGCCGGATCTGTCCTGATCTATACCGGCACCGTGTTCCACGGCGGTGGGGCCAATATCTCAGACGCCGACCGTCTGGGTCTCAACATCACCTACGCCCTGGGCTGGCTGCGGCAGGAGGAGAACCAATACCTCTCCTGCCCGCCTGAGATTGCCAAAACCCTGGACCCCGACCTGCAACACCTGATCGGCTATGCCATGGGATCATATGCCTTGGGCTACTTCACACCGCCCCTGCCCGCGGGCGAAGGCCCCGAGATCGTGCCACCGGACTATGCCCTAGGCAGGCGATCGGGCGGATCTAGCCTTGGTTCCTCAGAATCTCTCGCCGAAATCAACGCTCAGATCCGCAGCTGATCCGCGCCCGTCACTTCAAACCCACAGGAACTCCATGAGCAATCGTAGCGGCGTGCGCGCCGGTGTCGCCCTATTGGCCACCTTTCTGCTAACTGGGATGTCTCCCGCGCCCAAGGTCTATGACGTCACGATCCGCCGCGACACGTTTGGGGTGCCCCATGTATTGGGCAAGACTGACGCGGACGCGGCCTACGGGCTGGGTTTCGCTCAGGCTGAGGATGACTTCATCACCATCCAGGAAAGCACCTTCACCTCGCGGGGCAAGCTCGCCTCCATCAAGGGCGCAGAGGGGGTACCCAGCGACACCCTGCTAGAACTGATGGACGTGCCGGGTATGTTGGAGCGCGGCTATGAGCGAGACTTATCGCCGAAAGTGCGGCGTATTTTGGATGCCTATGCCGCCGGGGTGAACCGCTATGCTGCACTCCACCCAGAACAGGTCACGGCGGGTTTGCTGCCGATCAGGGGCCGCGACATCGCCGCCTTCACTCTATTTCGGGGTCCGACATTCTACGGCTTGGACGGCGTCTTCGCCCAGGTGGCGACCGGTAAGCTGCCGGAGATCAAGGAGTCCGGCTCAAACGCCCTAGCCGTTGGTCCCGCGCGCTCTGCCGATGGCCACACTCGGTTGCTGTTCAACTCCCACCAACCCTTCACCGGGCCGTTTACTTGGTATGAGGCGGTGGTCGAGAGCGGCGAAGGTTGGCACGTCGCTGGCAGCTTCTTCCCCGGCTCACCCTTCCTTCTCGGAGGCCATAATGCCCATCTGGGCTGGGCCGCCACGGTCAACCACCCCGATCTGGTTGATGTCTTTCGCTTGACCATGAACCCGGCCAATCCAGACCAGTATCGGCTAGACGGAAAATGGCGTGACCTGGAAAAACGCACCATCACCATCGCGGTGAAACAGCCCGACGGTTCGATCAAATCTGTGACCCGAGAGGTGCTGAGTTCTGCCCATGGCCCAGTGCTGCGCTCAAGCCAGGGCGTCTTCGCCATTCGCTATCCCACCCAGGGTGGGGTTGGTCAGTTGGGGCAGTACTACGCCATGAA
>JANLPX010000116.1:0-13648 GCA_031367485.1 Alphaproteobacteria bacterium
CAGTCGCCGCGCGGAAGTCAGAGGTCTTCGATCTACCCCTGCATGCCGGTGAAATGGAGGTCGAGCGCCATCTATCGCAACTCGCCGCGATGAACCGTCCTGCGGGTGCTGGGCCGTTTTTCTGTGGCGCTGGAGCCTACAAGCACCATGTACCAGCCACCGTCGATCATATCATCCAACGCTCGGAATTCCTGACGAGCTATACGCCTTACCAGCCCGAGATTGCGCAGGGCACATTGCAGGTGCTGTTTGAGTTTCAGAGCCAGGTCGCTGCTCTGACCGGGCTCGATGTGGCCAACGCCTCAATGTACGACGGCTCGACCGGCTGTTCCGAGGCTGTGCTCATGGCCAAGCGGGTCAATCGGCGGAACAAGGCGGTGTTGTCTGGAGGGCTGCACCCCCACTATGCGGCGGTCACGCAAACGATCGCCCATGCGGAAGGCATGGAAATCCAGCGTTTGCCCGCGGCCGTAGATGCTGAGGCGGCGGTGATCGCCGCCATTGATGCCGACACAGCCTGCGTTGTTGTCCAAACGCCAAATGTATTTGGCACTGTCACCGATGTGACCAAGATCGCCGAGGCGGCTCATGCGGCCGGAGCCTTGATGGTCGTCGTCACGACGGAGGCCGTTTCTTTCGGCCTATTGAAATCCCCTGGTGAGATGGGAGCCGATATTGCGGTGGCCGAGGGACAGTCGATTGGCGTCGGACTAAGCTATGGCGGTCCCTATGTCGGACTGTTTGCTTGCCGCGAGAAGTACGTACGCCAAATGCCTGGTCGGCTCTGTGGTGAGACGGTGGACGCTCAGGGCGAGCGGGGCTTTGTGCTGACGCTGTCGACCCGCGAGCAACACATTCGCCGCGAGAAAGCGACCTCGAATATCTGTACCAATTCAGGGCTCTGTGCCTTGGCGTTTTCGGTCCATATGTCGCTGCTCGGTGAGCGCGGGTTACGGGATCTGGCGGCCCTAAATCATAGTCGAGCCGTGGAGCTTCGCGCGGCTCTAAGCGGCTTGCCAGGGTTGGAGATCTTGACCTCCAAGTTCTTCAACGAGTTTGCCGTTCGGGTCCAAGGCGATGCTGCACAAGCCGTGGAAGCTCTATTGGCGGGTGGGATCATCGCGGGCGTGCCGTTCTCCAGGCTCGATCCTCAGGCTGGGATGGAGGATGTCCTGCTAGTCTGTGCAACCGAGACCACCACCAGCGAGGATATTGCCGCCTTGGCTGCCGCCTTGAAGGTGAGGATGGCGTCATGAGCATGTCCAGTATCGGTCGACCTACGCGCCCCAGTACGGGGTCAAACTACACCCACACCTCGCTGACCGGCGCGCGGGGATTGTTGCAGGACGAGGCTCTGATCTTCGAGTTGGGGGGATGGGACAAAACCGGGGTCGATCTTGATGCACCTGCCCATGATGCGTCAGACTTGGGTGATATGGTCCGTTCCAGCCCAATCGGTCTTCCGGGTTTGTCAGAGCCAGAAGCGATGCGCCACTATGTGCGCCTAAGCCAAAAGAACCACGCGATTGATCTGGCGCTCTATCCGCTGGGCTCGTGCACCATGAAGCACAATCCACGCCTAAACGAGAAGATGGCGCGTCTGGCCGGTTTCGGCGACTTGCATCCCCTAGCTCCGATCTCGACGGCGCAGGGGGCTTTGGCCCTGATGGACCAGTTGGCCCACTGGCTTAAGACGCTGACCGCAATGCCAGCTGTCGCGTTGTCACCCAAGGCCGGCGCGCACGGGGAATTGTGCGGGCTATTGTGCATCAAGGCGGCGCATGAAGCCGCGGGCCAGAGCCATCGTAGGACGGTGCTTGTGCCAACCTCCGCACACGGAACAAATCCCGCTACGGCGGCCTTTGTGGGATACTCCGTCACGGAGATTGCCCAGACGGATGATGGTCGCGTGGATCTTGCTGACCTCGCCGCTAAGCTATCGACGGACGTGGCGGCCATCATGGTAACGAACCCCAACACGTGTGGGCTGTTCGAGCGTGATGTCATCGAGATTGCCCGACTGACCCACGCGGCCGGCGCCTATTTCTACTGTGACGGTGCGAATTTCAACGCGATTGTCGGCAGGGTGCGCCCTGGTGACCTTGGCGTCGACGCCATGCATATCAATCTGCACAAGACCTTTTCAACGCCGCATGGGGGAGGCGGACCGGGTGCCGGGCCAGTTGTGCTATCGGCCGCCCTGGCCCCGTTCGCGCCAGCCCCTTGGGTGGTTAGCGGAGAGGGTGGCTTCAATTTGGTCGAGGAGACGGAGGGCGAGGTCGCCCAAGGCTTTGGGCGGATGGTAGCTTTCCAAGGTCAGATGGGCATGTTCGTGCGAGCCTACGCCTATATGCTCAGCCACGGTGCGGACGGTTTGCGCCAGGTGGCGGAAGACGCAGTCTTGAACGCCAACTACATCAAGGCGAGGCTATCTTCAGAAATGTCTGCGGCTTTCCCTGCCGGCCCCTGCATGCACGAGGCCCTGTTTGATGACAGCTGGTTGGAGGGGACTGGCGTCACGACCCTCGACTTCGCCAAGGCCATGATCGATGAGGGTTTCCACCCGATGACCATGTACTTCCCCCTGGTTGTCCACGGTGCCATGTTGATCGAACCGACGGAGACAGAATCCAAGCAGGAATTGGACCGGTTCTGCGACGCCCTGCTAGCTTTGGCCCGCGCAGTTAAGGCGGGAGATGTGGCGCGTTTTACGGGTGCACCCTATCTGGCACCATTGCGCCGCCTGGATGAGACCCTTGCCGCGCGGAAGCCAAAATTGGCCTGGAAACCTGATTTGGCGACTGTGGCGCCCACGCCCCTTGCGGCGGAATAGCGCACCTGTCGAAAATTTAACCGCTCTGTGGTCTTTACGACTGCCAATTGTAGTCTCATATCCGTTGCAAGCCTTCACCGCTCGACCTCCCCAGCCGAGCGCGGATTGCGAACCCCAGGACCCAGACGTGTCGTATGTTGCGACCAGCCTGCGCGTGAAACGCGCTTCAGATGACTACGCTCGCGACCTCGCCAGTCGCGTCGGACGATTTTTGCTGGTTGGTCTTGGGCTGATGGTCATGGCGGTTGGCGTGGTAACAGCGGTCCTGCCGGGGCATTTGGGCTTACCTATCTTGGTGGTTGGCCTGATGATCGTGCTTGGGAATTCGTTCAAGGCCCGGCGACGGTTTGTGCGGATGCAGCGAGCCCACCCGAAGATGATCTTCCCGCTTCGCAGGCTCATGCGTCGCGAACCCGAGATTGTCTTGGTGATCTGGCAGCAGATGTTGCGTATGGAACGCTTGCTTCCGGGCACAAAATTCCGGTTTTTGGTCCGGTCTCGGATGTCGGTGAAGCGACGCTTTTTCCGGGTAAGGCCTGATACGTCGCATTGCGCTAAGCCGTTCAGTGTTGCGCCCCTGCCGCTACCTGCGGAATAGCAGAGCTCGTCAATTATTTCGAAGCGCTCGCGCCTTTACGCCGCCTCAATGACTTCACATATCGCATAGCGCATCGACGCCCTCCCCCAAGCGGAGATGCCATTTCTGGATCAAACTTAAAGTGCTGCCTGCCTTGCCGGATCAACGCGCCAACCGCGTCTCGGACGCCCTCGCTCGCGACTTCGGTGCGCGAGTGTTGCGCGTGGCTCTAGCGCTGCTTGGTGGCCTGATCGTGATTGTCGGGATTTTGATGGCCCCACTGCCAGGACCATTAGGCATTCCGGTGATCGTAGTGGGATTGATGCTAACCTTGCGAAACTCGTTCAAGGCCCGGCGGCAGTTTGTGCGATTCCAACAAGCTCACCCTAAGATGATCTTTCCCATTCGCCGCTTACTAAGGCGCGAGCCCGAAATCCTTTTGATGACTTGGCACCAAATGCTGAGGATCGAGCGCTCAATCCTTCCGAAGCCAAGGCGCTGTCTGATCCGGATCCGAAAGAGATGGCGTCGCAGGTCGCGATAGCTACTGAAGTTTGGAACCGAGTTGACCAATCGCCCGATCGATAAGGGGATCGCTACCACCGGCGGCTAAGCGATTGACCAAAACACTTTCGGCCATTTGAGCGGCTAGGTCGGCTGCAGCGGCTTTGACCTGGGCTTGTGCTTGAGCTTCGGCATTTGCGATCTTGCGTTCTGCGAGATCTGCACGGCGGGCAATCTGCTCTTCCAGCTTCACCTTGGCTTCAGCCTGCAATCGCTTAGCATCTTCCTTGGCACTGACCAGCATGTCCTTAGCGGCGACCTCGGCCTGTTCGCGCTCGACCTTGATTTGGTCCAGCAGGCCTTGGGCCTCTTCGCGCAAGCGAGTGGCTTCGTCGAGTTGAGCTTGGATCTTGCGACCGCTATCGCCCAGAGCGTTCCAGGCCAACTTGTGTACGCCGACCCGCACCAAAACCAGCAAGAAGAGAACCAGCGCAACGCCTACCCAGAAGTGGGAGTCGAGTAAGAGTTCTGTTAGGAAGGGCGGCATCAGTCTTATCCTTTGGCGGCTTGCGCCACCTCAGCAGCGCTGGCCGCACGACCGGTCAGCTTCTCGATAATCGCCTGCGCGATTTCAGAGGCGATACCGCTGACGCTGAGCATGGCTCGGTCGCGTTCAGCGGCAATGCGCGCCTCGGCTTGCCCCGTCGACGCCGCAAGCGTGACTTCTTGCTCGGCCAGTTTTGCGGCGATCTCAGCCTGGGCCTTGGAGCGAGCGTCCAGCGCCATTTTCGACGCTTCAGCCCGCGCCTTAATGCGTTCAGCGGCGGCGGCCAGAGCTTGTGCTTCAGCCTCGTCCTTGAGCGCGCGCGCGGCGGCAATGTCGCCAGCAATCTTGTCTTCGCGTGCGGCCATGGTGCCGCCAATGCGTGGCACCACGAACAGGCGCATGAACGCCAGCACGATCACAAAGATGATCAGCAACCAGACAATTTGGCCCGGCCACCATTGGGGATCAAACTGCGGCAGGCCGGAGCTGTGGGCTTCCGGCGCAGCCGTGGTTTCGTGCGTCTCGCTCGCCATGGCGCGTCAGATCCTGGGGCTTAGCCGAACAGGATGATCAGAGCGACCACGAAGGCAAACAGGCCCATGGTTTCGGTCAGCGCCATGCCGAGGAACAGCATGGTCTGTTGACCGGCGGCAGCCGCTGGATTGCGGATCGCGGCTTGCAAATAATTGCCGAACAGGGTGCCGAGGCCGATACCGGCTCCGATCATGCCCATGGTTGCAAGGCCGGCACCGATGAGCTTGGCGGATTCAACTTCCATTTCGAATAGTCCTTTTTCGAACGAGATTTAGGTTAGTGGCCGTGACCGAAGTTCACGACCTCGTTGAGGTAAACAGTTGTCAGAGCAGCGAACACGAAGGCCTGCAGCACAGCCACGACCAGCTCCAAGCCGGTCAGAGCCACAATCATGGCCAGGGAGAGCCCGGAGCCCAGGAAGCCCAAGCTGGCGATCCCACCGCTTAGGCCCAGAATGCCGAGTGCGACCACAAAGCTTCCAAACAGGCTCATCACCACGTGGCCACCCAGCATATTGCCGAATAGTCGCATGGCCAGGGTCACAGGGCGGACGAAATAGGAGAGCATTTCGATGGGAGCCATCAGGCACGCACCAATGACACCCATGCCAGACGGGAAGAAGAGACCCAAAAACTTTGGGCCGTGCTTAATGAAGCCGAGGATGAACACACTGAGGAAGGTCACAACCGCCAGTGTGGCCGTGACGGCGAGCTGCGCAGTGACGGTGAAAGTCCAGGATTGCCCTGCCAAGTTCCCAATGGCGAAGAGCACGCTCATCAGGTTCAAGACCAGGATCAGCATAAATAGGCTGAAGATGAAGGGGATATAGGGCTTGCCACCTTGTCCGATGATCGGACCCACCAACACCTTGTCGATGATGTCATAAAGGGACTCAGCCAAGGCCTGGGCGCGATTGGGCACCAGCTTGTTTTGGGCCGTCAACATGAAGAAGCTGAGAAGCAGCGCCAGACCCACAAGCATGGACGCGATCGAATTGGTGATCGACATATCGATCGTCAAGCCGCCGACATGGATCGGCGCGATGTCCACGATCTTGTGAATCAAGAACTGGTGCATCGGTTCGATGGCGGGTTGTTGCACCATTATGGCCTCAGTCCTCGTCTTCGTCTTCGGGGATGCTGGGCAGGGGCCCGAGCTTCTCCGTTTGAATTTTCGTCATGCTCGTCGCGTTTTTCACCGCGTAGAACATACTCAGTCCAGTGCCGATCAGCAGGCCGCCGACCAGACCCCAAGGGGTTGATCCGATGAAGCGATCCAGAAGCCAGCCAAAGCCAGCGCCCCCAAGCACTCCACCCACCACTTCCCCAAGGAAGCGGTAACCCTGCCCCATGGCCAGATGCACCGAAGGGTCCATCTTCTGGGCGCGCTCGGCTTCGAGCGCTCCCAACCGCTTATCGAGGCTAGTGAGAGCCTCATCGCGCGATTCGTCCAAACTTGGCATGCGTCATGGCCTCTACGACCGCGACGTTGGCCGCCGCATCGGGGGCTTTTAAGTCGCGCGGAACCTATAGACCAGTGTGCAGTGCGTCAAGGCTAGGTGAGATAGAATTAAGTATATGATATTGCTGGAATTTTAACGTCACGCCGGACTCTTTGGCTCGACTTATTGAGCCGCCATCGCTTCGGCTTGCCGCAGATCGACCGAGACCAGTTGCGAGACGCCCCGCTCAGCCATGGTCACGCCGAACAATCTGTCCATTCGCGCCATGGTCACCGGATTATGGGTGATGGCCACAAACCGTGTCTCGGTCCTGCGGCGCATTTCATCTAGGAGATTGCAGAAGCGGTCTACGTTGGCATCATCCAACGGCGCGTCCACCTCATCGAGCACGCAGATCGGCGCGGGATTAGCCAGGAATACCGCAAAGATAAGGGCGGTCGCCGTCAGGGCCTGTTCGCCGCCGCTCATCAGGCTCATTGTGGCCATGCGCTTACCAGGCGGGCAGGCATAGATTTCTAGCCCTGCCTCTAGAGGATCTTCGGACTCGACCAAGCGTAGTTCGGCTTGGCCGCCCTCGAACAGGGCTTCGAATAGGGCTTTGAAGTGCGTGTTGATGACGTCGAACGCGGCGACTAGACGCTCACGACCCTCGCCGTTCAGTTCATCGATGCCCTGGCGCAGGCGGGCAATGGCACCGGTCAGGTCTGCGCGCTCGGCCAGCATGGTTTCCAAGCGGCTCGCATGTTCCACGGCCTCATCCTCGGCCCGCAGATTGACGGGGCCGATCGCGTCGCGCTGACGCTCCAGATTGTACAAATGGGCTTCGATGCCGCCCGTGTCGCCGGGGATGGCCACGGCCTCGTCGGCGAGTTTTTGCGCCAGTTGCTCAGGCTCGACACGGGCGGTTTCCCGAATCTGTTGGCTGACCTCAGCCAATCGTTCGGCGGCGGCTTCCAGCCGCGCCGAAAGCGTAGCCCGTAATTCTCTGCTCTCCGATGCGGCGGCCTCAGCGGCGCGAACGGCGCGGTCGGCCTGGGCTCGAGCCCCTTCGGCTTGAGCGAGGGCATCAGATGATTGCGCCCGGCGCGCTTCGGCGATGCCAAGTTCGTCCAACAGGGTCTCGAAACGCTGTTGGTGGGTCGCTGGCTTTTCATGAGCTTCATCGAGCGCAGACTTGGCTTGAAGTCTCGCGGTTCCGAGCTGGTCTAAACGCTTGCCTGCGGTTTGCGACCGCCTTGTCCAGTCCTCTCGGTCTCGGGCTAGATTTTCTAGGCGCCTTGCCCGGCCTTCGCGCTCGCGGGCTTCAACATCCATCGCCGCCCGCGCCTCGGCTGCGGCTTCGCGGGCCAGGCCTGCCAATGCCCGGGCTGCCGCGAGTTGCTGGTCGAGATCTTGTGAAGACCCTGAGGCCGCCGTCTCCGGCATAACCGACGCCAACAGCGCCTCTGCCTCAGTAAGCTCCGCGCCGAACCGCGCGATGACGTCGTCCAGGGATTGAGCCTGTGCCTCACGGCGTGTCGCCTCGCGGTCTAGCTTTTCTAGGGCTGCACGGGCGAGACTGAGCGCCTGTTCGGCGGCAGGTGGACCGCGCCTCGCTTCGCGCAGAAGAGCATCGGCGTATTGGACCGCTGTTGAGGCGGATGCCAAATTCTCACGTGCGATCTTGGCGGCGGGCGAAAGCGCCTCGATCTCGGCTTCGACTTCGGCCAGACGCGTTTTCTGTTGGAGGCGGATCGCAGCGGGCTTTGGCGCATCCGCACGGGAGGTGAACCCATCCCAACGCCACAGATCGCCTTCCTTTGAGACCAATCGCATGCCGGGGGAGAGACTCGTTTGGAGGCCGTCCCCATCGGCCCGTGAGACCAGCGCCACATAGGCGATCCGAGCAGCTAGAGCTTCTGGAGCCCTAATCAGAGGTGCGAGCGGTTCAGCACCCTTTGGCCAGCTTGGAGTCTGAGGCTCGCGTCCGCCCCAGAAGGCGGGGGCTTTTACGTCCAAGGCCGCGTCGAGATCATCCCCCAGGGCGGCGGCCAGGGCGGCCTCGTAGCCGCGATCGGGAGACACTTCGTCCAAGGCAGAAGCAAATCCGCCACGTCGCTGTTGGGCAACGATTTGAGCCAGGGCTCTGGCCTCTGCGGTTAGTCGCCCAAGTTGATCCTCAGACTTGCGGGCACCCTCTCGTGCCAGGGTCTCGCGGGTTTGAGCGGTTGATCGGGCTTCCTCCGCCACTTCCAAGGTCGCCCGCATTGCCGTGAGTTCGGTCGTGGTGCGGTCGAAGTCCGACCTCGCCTGGGCCATGGCGGGGTTGATTGCCGGACCCAACTGCGCGCGCTCGGCCTTAGCCTGGTCGAGGGCGCGGCGGGTTCGGGCAACACGGGTCTCTGCCTCAGCTATGCGGGAAGCTCTGGCCTGACGACGGGCTTCATCGGCGGCAACCTGCGATGCCAATGCCTCTACGGCGGCATCGGCCTCGAGACGAGCGGTTTCGGCGGCTTCTGAACCTGCCAGTAGGGCCGGCGCGCGCTCGGGTGATGCCGCGATGGCGGCCTCAAGGGCATCGATATCTTCGATCAGCCGGCTGAGCGCGGCCTGGGCGTCCTCGACAAACTGAGTCTCGCGAGCGCGGTCATTGTCGATTCTCCCGACTTCAGTGACCAGGCGCTCGACCTCTTGCGCCAAAGCCTCGCCTTCGCGCTCTAACCGGTCGCGGTCGATGGCCAAACGATGCAGGACAGCTGCTGCTATAGTCTCAGCTTCGCGCAGCGGCTTGATGTCGGCTTCCGCCAAGGTTGCTGTGGTGGTGGCCTGGGCGGCTTGCCTTGCGGTATCTTCGACTGCTCGCTCAGCAGCAGCGGCTTCTGCAGTCAGTCGCGTTGCGGCATCTCGCGCCTCTGCCCAACGAGCGTGCAGTACGGCACCCTGCAGGGTCCGGATCTCGGCCGATAGTTTGCGAAACCGCTCAGCTTGGCGAGCTTCGCGCTTCAGACGGCCGAGCGACGTCTCAAGCTCCTTGGCCACATCATCAAGCCGCGTGAGATTGGCATCTGCGGCCCTCAGACGTAGCTCGGCTTCGTGACGTCGGGAATGAAGTCCCGAGACGCCGGCCGCCTCTTCCAGAATCATCCGCCGGTTCTGGGGCTTGGCGGCGATCAGCTCCGATATCTGCCCTTGGCGGACCAGGGCAGGGGAGTTGGAGCCGGTGGAGGCATCGGCAAACAGGAGTTGAACGTCACGGGCCCGAACCTCGCGCCCATTGATCCGGTAGGTCGAACCCTCACCACGATCGATGCGCCGAACCACCTCAAGAATTGGATGATCATTGAACGCAGCCGGGGCCTTGTGATCGGCGTTATCGATAGTGAGCGTAACTTCGGCGTGATTGCGCGAGGCGCGACCGCCCGACCCGGCAAAGATCACATCGTCCATACCGCCGGCGCGCATCGCCTTGGCAGAATTAGCCCCCATCACCCAGCGTAGGGCTTCCAACAGATTAGATTTTCCGCAGCCGTTGGGTCCGACAATGCCCGTGACTCCGGGTTCGATGCGAAACTCTGTGGCTTCGACAAACGATTTGAACCCGGAAACTCGCAGGCGTTGGAAATGCACGGTCGGCTCAGTCGCCCCCTATTTGCCAGCTTCGGCGATGGCAGTATCCAGTTGCGCGAGCGTCACCTCGCCGGATGCAACCTGCTTGCCATTGATGATAAAGGTCGGTGTGCCCGTGATTTTCTCAGCCTTTGAGGCCTTCTCCACCCGTTCATTCAGGGCCTTTAGGGCCGTTTCATCGGTGATGCAGGCATTGAACTGTTGCTCCGTCATCCCTGCAGATTGCGCCACGCGCAGCAAAACGCCACGCATATCGCCAGATTGGAACATCTCTTCCTGGGAGCGGAAGATCGCGTCCAGAACGCTGAAATACTTGTCTTTCCCGGCGCACCGTGCGGTGAGGAAGCCCGCTGCCGCGACCTCGACCGGCGGGGTCAGGAATTCCTTGAGTGTGTAATGCACCTTGCCAGTGTCGATGTACTTGGCCTTGAAGGCGGGCATCACATCGTTGTTGAAGCGGGCGCAGTGACTGCAACTGGCCGAGGCATATTCTATCATCTTTATCGGGGCGTCGGCCTTGCCCATGGTCATGTCAGAGACGTTAGTCGTTGCGGGCTTATTGCAACCGGCCAAGCCCAACACGCCCATTAGTGCGACAGCCAAAATGCTAAGGCGGAATTTCAACATGTGATCCTCGTCGGATTTTTGAACTATGGAGTAGAGCCCGATTCCCGGTTCTGGTCCCGGTTTCGGGTCGCAAAGTCAATGATTGGGTTTGCCGCGCAATACGCCTCGTCCCAACCGCAGCAATGCGGCTTTCAAAGGGCCGTCTGGTGCCGTCTCTAGACTTTCGGAGAGTTGCGCTTCGAGGGCGGCATCCAAGGGTGGCAGTTTGCGGCGGCCAATCCGGGTGGTCTCTCTGGCCGTCTGCAGCGGGCCCTGGATAATCCGCAGTTTGTTGACTGCGCCCTGGCCCAGAAACATGTTCACGCGCGCGACGATCTCCGGAGCCTGGTGCTGGATAAAGGCGGCAGATGGCCCGGCGACTCTGATTTCCAAGGCACCTGGTCCCCCGCCGCGCGGCTTGCTCAGTTTCACAGGCTCGGTTCGCTTGGCGATGTCGGCACCGACGATCTCGTGCCAGCGGGCTTGCAGGGCACCCGGCCCTTGACCGAACCGCTCATCCAGAGCCTTGAGCATCCGGTTGAGGCTGCGGCCCATGGGCGGCGGGGCACGGCGCGTCGGGCGCGTGCGTTTACGCGCCAGAATTGCGGCGGCTTCAGCCGATGTGGGCAAGGGCCTGCGGGACATAGTCGCCACTCTATCGCCAACACCCCCTCGCGCGCGAGCCCCTCTTGCGGCTATGAGTTTCAGGGTGGACCGTAGTGCTCTCAGACAACGCCTTTTGGCCTGGTACGACTCCGATGCCCGTGATCTTGCTTGGCGTGTCGGGCCAGCCGATCACCGGGCTGGTCAGCGCGCCGATCCTTATCGCGTCTGGTTGTCCGAGGTCATGCTGCAACAGACCACCGTGCCGCACGCCACGCCCTATTTCCTCAGGTTCACCGCTCGCTGGCCGCGAGTGACTGATCTCGCGGCTGCAGAGGATGGCGAAGTCATGGCCGCCTGGGCCGGGCTTGGCTATTACGCTCGGGCTCGGAATTTGTTGGCTTGCGCGAGAGCTGTTGCCGGGAATCACGGCGGGGTCTTTCCGGACACCGAGGACGGCCTGCGCGCGCTTCCGGGACTTGGTCCTTATACCGCCGCTGCGGTGGCCGCGATTGCCTTTGACCGCCCAACCAATGTGGTGGACGGCAATGTCGAGCGCGTGATGGCGCGGCTGTTTGCTGTGGAGATCGCGCTGCCGCTGGCGAAGCCAGAATTGAAGGCTCTTGCAGCGGGACTTGTCGCCGATGAGCGGCCCGGCGATTGGGCGCAGGCGCTGATGGATTTGGGGGCTACGATCTGCCGTCCCAAATCACCGTTGTGCGACCGGTGCCCCGTGGCTGGGTTATGCGCTGGCTTGGCGACGGGAGCCCCGGGAAGTTACCCCCGCAAATCAGCAAAAGCGGCCCGGCCGCATAGATTTGGCGTCACCTATGTGCTGACCCAAGGCGACTTAGTCGGGTTGGTGCGACGCCCGCCTAAGGGTCTGTTAGGCGGCATGCTCGCCCTGCCGGTCAGTGCTTGGCGCAGCGCGCCATTCACCGATGCCGAAGCGTTGGCTGAAGGCCCGATCCCTGCAAATTGGCTAGCCGTCGGTGAGGTTGAACACGTCTTCACCCACTTCTCGCTGACCCAGACCGTATTGTTGGCAGAGGGAGAGGCTGAGGGGCTGATTTTGTCGGAACGCTCCGACCTGGAAGGGCTACCCAGTGTGTTCCTCAAGGCTGCGCGGCTGGCTCTTTCGTCGCCTGCGGGAAAACGAAGATCATGATGGTGAGCGCCGTGAGCGACATGGCCAGGGCCGCCGCCGGGATGGCCGGAACACCGTAGGCGGCCAGGGCCGCGCCGCCGAGCGTTGAGCCCAGGGCCTGACCCATCGAGATCACCGAGCCGTTCAAGGCCAGGGCGACGGGCGCGCCCTCGGTCATTTGGATCAGTCGGGACTGAATGACTGGCGTGATCGAGAATAGGGCTACGGCGGCCAAACCGATGCCGAGGGCGACAAGGGCTGCACTGGGCCAACCGGCGGGTAGGGCGTGGTGGGTGGCGGCAAAATGGACGCTCATAGCCACCGCCTGGATGGCGAAACCCTGCAGGATCCAAGACTTCCCGGCATCTCGGTTCGCCGCTCGCGCGCCAATCGAAAGGCCGATGATCGAACCCACGCCAATCATCGCCTGGAAGGCCCCGACCCCGGCCCCCGTGACCCCGGCGCCAACGCGGACGATAGGGGCGATATAGAGGTTAAGCGTCATGTTGGCGGCGAAGGTGAGGAAGGTGGTCAGGTAAAGCGGCCAGATGGTGGGCAGCGCTATACGTCCGCCCTGGCGTTTTGGTGGGGCCGGAACCCTGGGCAGGAAGCCGATGACGCCCACCAGGGCAATCGTTGAAAGCGCGGCTGCCACCAAGAAGGTCGAGCGCCACCCGAAATAGGCCCCTACGACGCTGCCGATTGGGATGCCGACCACAAACGCTAGGGTCATACCGCCCGAGACCATGGCAATGGCCGAGCCGCGTTTCTCTGGCGGTACTAGGGCGGCGGCGGCCACACTGGCCGCTGGACCCGACATAGCTCCGGCTAGTCCGGCGAAGGCCCGCAGCGCCAGCAGGGTCTGGACGTTGGGCGTCATGGAACATGCGATATGAGCGACTAGGCCCAGACTGAGGCCCGCGATCACCATGTATTTGCGGTCGACACAACCAAAGGCCCACGCCGCGAGCGGACCCAGAACGGCTGATGTCAGCACAAACACGGTTTGAAGTTGTCCGGCCACAGCGGTCGAAACGCCCAAGTCTGCTGCGAGACTTTCGAGCATGCCTGCAAAGATGAAGGCGCCTGACCCGAAGGCGAAGGTAACCAGGGTCAGGACAAAGATGCGCGGGTTCATGGTGTGAGCTTAGCCGCGCGGCAGTGTTCGGATAGCCCTAAATCCGGTCCTTCCCGCCACGAAGTGGGGGAAGTGGCACAAGACGCCGAAG
>JANLPX010000129.1:0-6490 GCA_031367485.1 Alphaproteobacteria bacterium
GAAACGCATAGTCCGGTAACAAAATTGGGAGGACCAATCATGAGCGGCCAGGATTTCAAGGACTATGTTGTCGTCGTCACGGGTGCTTCTACCGGGCTCGGCAGAGCCATTGCCGTGGAGGTCGCCTCACGTGGGGCCAGCGTGGTGGTCGTCAATTATGCACGAAGCGCCGATGAAGCTGGTGAAACCGGTCGGCTAGTCGAGGCTCAGGGAGCCACTGCGGTCTTGGTGCAAGGCGATGTAGCGCTGGATGCTGATTGCCAGAAAATCGCCAAAGCGGCCGCGCCCTATGGCCGTATCGATGCGCTCTTCAATAATGCAGGCATCACCAAGTTCGCGCCCAATCACGGTGACTTGGACTCCGTCAGCGCTGAGGACTTCCAGAACCTCTACGCGGTGAACGTCATCGGGGCCTTTCAAATGGTGCGCGCCGCGAGGTCGCTGTTGGAATCCGCACCCCAGGCAGGCGCCGTCGTGAATACCGCCTCCATCGCCGGTGTAACCGGGATAGGATCTTCTGTGCCCTACGCCGCCTCGAAAGGGGCGCTCACGACCATGACGCTGTCACTCGCGCGCGGGTTGGCTCCAAAAATACGTGTCAACGCTATCTGCCCCGGCTTCATCGATACGCCCTGGTTCGGTAAGGGGATGTCGGAAGAGCGCGTGGCACGGCTGCGCGAAGGATCGGCAGCTTCGACACCACTAAAGGCGGCCTCTACTGCCGAAGATGTCGCTGCAGCCACCGTCTTCCTGGCGTCGCCTGCGTCTCGACATATCACCGGCGAGACGCTGCTGGTGGATGCCGGATCCCACCTGGGTTTTGCATCCTTAAGTATGCGTTAGCGCGCTCTGCTTACAAGCGAGCTGCTCTATTTTTAGGCGCAGGAAGATTTTGATGCCTATTTTTAGACCATGACGACCGTCGCCCCGGGCGAACGGGCCTGGCGCGTTGCCGACTCGACGCGCCGCAGACGATGGTTCCAGCAATTGGGCAAAGCCCGATGAAATAGGGGATAACAACGACATGAATACCTTCAAGTTTGCACTTTTGGCGTCAATCGGCGCGCTTTCCATCGGCAGCGCAGCGCAAGCGGCTGATGATGGCCCAACAGTCGCCTTCAACATTGGAGCCAACACCGACTACGTTTTCCGCGGCGTGAGTCAGACCGATGAAGGTCCTTCGATATTCGGCGGCGTCGACGTTTCGATGGGTTCGGCCTATGCGGGCTTTTGGCTGTCCAATGTCGATTTTGGCAACAGTACCTCGGCTGAGTACGACATCTATGGTGGCTTCAAGCCGACCGCCGGTCCCGTGGCGCTCGATCTCGGCATCATCTACTACGGCTATACGAACAAGCCTTCCGGTCCGGATGAGGCCTACTGGGAAGCCAAGGTTGCGGGCTCGGTCGCTGCCGGCAAGGGTACCATCGGTGCCGCAGTCTACTACTCGCCAGAGTTCTTCGGCGAAACGGGTGAGGCAACCTATTATGAAGTGAACGGAGCTTTGCCGTTGAATGACAAGTGGTCACTTTCCGGCGCTCTGGGTCACCAAAGCGTTGTCGGCCCCGCCGACTACAACACCTGGAACCTCGGAGTCGGCTATGCGGTGACTTCAAACGTCGGCCTGGACCTCCGCTACACCGACACCAGCGAGCACAGCTTTGGCAAAATTTATGACGGAAGAGTCGTTCTTGGCGTCAAAGCGACCTTCTAAGTTCTTCACAGAGTTAAATTTTTAGGATAGCCGCCTTCTTTCGAGAGGGCGGCTTTTCTATTTGCGCGAAGCAGTCTCTCATCTGGTCTAGAGGTGTGACGCCGGACTATTTTGTGTCACGCGTATTAGTTGGGTCCAGATAGGGAGCCAAACGCTTGGTTCGGAGTTTCATTGGACGGTCGCGATTACGCGACTATGTTGCGGCGTTGAACGACCCGAGTGGAGCGCGATTCATGGAGCAAATGACCAGCCGGGCCCAAACCCTACTTGCAGATACAGCAATTGCGGGCTTGGCTTTCCTGGCGGCATATCTATTTTCGGCGACACGAACCATGGGTTTGGACGCCAGCGCGCTCGGTAGTCTCAACCTGTTGCAGTTACTGGCGATTTACGTCGCCCTGGCAGCAACTTTCTCTGCCATGTTCCGCCGAGAGCTTTCGCCTTGGCGGTATGTCTCCATACCCGACGCCTTAGTCCTAGCGCGGACCGCTATTTTAACGGCGGCGGCTTTTCTCTTGGTGGTTTTTGTCATCGACCGGGCGAGCAGCTTGGCACGATCAGTCCTAGCTATGGCCCCGATCTTCCAGATGGTCGGTTGCATGGGCGCGCGGATCGTCCGCCGCGCCTTGCATGAACACGCGCTCGATAGCTTTGCGCCGCTGAAGTCGATCCAAGATCGGGCACCTCAGGCTCCGTCGCTTTTGTTAATTGGTCCCACCGCTCTGGCCGATACCTATCTGCGAGACGTGGCCCGCCGCCACGACCACGCCTGGACACCGGTTGGCATTGTCAGCCCCGATACGCGCGAAGTCGGCCAGCAGGTCCGCGGCGTCTGTATCATTGAGGCCATTGAAAAGCTGGATGCCGCTCTCGCTGATCTGCGGCGCTGGAACCGTTATCCGCGCGCGATCCTGTTCCTGGACGAACCCGGTCGCTTGAAAGGGTTAACGGCGGATCAGTTGGGTCGCCTTAAGAACGACGGTATTCGACTTCTGCGCCTGCCCTCCATCGTAGAGCTTTCGCAGCACGACGGCATGGCATTGCTGCCCATGCGCGAAATCAGCGTCGAAGAACTTTTAGCGCGTGAACCCATTGAACTAGATCGCTCGGCCGTCCGGGCCCTGGTTCAAGGCCGTCGCGTTTTGATCACTGGGGCCGGTGGCTCCATCGGGGCGGAGCTTTGTCGTCAGGTCGCCGCCTTCGAAGCCGCACACATCACGATGCTAGATTTCTCCGAGACATCGCTGTTTGAGATTGATCGCGAACTGGGCGAAACCTGCCCGGGCCTATCTCGCAAGGCGGCCTTGGTCGATGTTCGCAATGCCTCCCGCGTTTCCCAGTGTTTTCAGCGGGAAAAGCCCGACCTCGTTTTCCATGCTGCAGCGTTGAAGCATGTCTCGATGGTTGAGCATCACCCCTGCGAGGGCGTGCTGACCAACGTAATCGGCACTTGGAACGTCGCTGAGGCGGCCAAATCCTGCCAAGCGGCGCAGATGGTTCTGATTTCTACCGATAAGGCGGTGGATCCGTCCAACGTCATGGGCGCCACTAAGCGATTGGCGGAAGCTGTGATTCAGGCCCAGCAGAGCGGACCAGGAACGCGCTTCTCCGCTGTGCGGTTCGGTAACGTCCTGGGATCAGCCGGCTCGGTTGTGCCGATCTTCAAGTCGCAGATTGATCGCGGCGGTCCCGTCACCGTGACCCATGATCAAATGGCGCGGTTTTTTATGACGATCCCGGAGGCTGCCCAGCTAGTATTACATGCAACCGCCACCTGCGCAGGAGACCCAGAGGCCACTGGTGCCCGGTTGTTCCTGCTTGAAATGGGCGAACCGGTCCGGATCATGGATCTGGCGCGGCAGATGATTGCCTTGTCTGGCCGCACCCCCGGCAAAGACATCGAGATCGAGATTACAGGCCTCCGCCCCGGCGAAAAGCTCACCGAAGCCCTGCTGGATGATACAGAGCGCTCCGTGCCCTGTGCCCCCAAAGTAATGGAGGTCGTTTCCTCCTCCGCACTACGGGTCACAGCCAACCACCTGCTCGACCTTGAGGGTCTTGCCGATCGTGGGGATGTCGAAGACGTACGGCGGGCCCTGTTTGACCTGGTCGCGCAAATTCGCGGTGAAAAGCCGGGAGCCGCACCGGCCCTGCGCGTCGTCGCCAACGGATAGGTCTGCGCGGCGACCATGGCCCGCATTCTCGTCACCGGGACCGCCGGCTTCATCGGGTCGCACGTCGCCCATCACCTGATCAATCGCGGTGATGAGGTCTTTGGGGTCGACAACCTCACGCCCTACTACGACCCCGCTCTTAAACGCGCGCGATTAGATCGCCTTCTGACCCGACAGGGCTATACCCACCATCTTCTCGACTTAGCTGACACCCAGGCCGTTGGGCAGATGTTTGCGGCAACTAAGCCGAGCGGCGTGGTCCACTTGGCTGCCCAGCCCGGGGTTCGCTACAGCCTTGAACATCCCCATGCCTATGTTGGCTCTAATATCGCCGGGTTCCTCAACGTCTTAGAAGGCTGCCGCAGGCACGCGCCTAACCATCTGGTTTATGCCTCGACCAGTTCGGCCTATGGCGCCAACGGCAAGCTGCCCTTCTCGCCCCACGACTCAGCCCATCACCCCATGAGCCTCTATGCCGCCACCAAGCTGGCGAATGAGGCCATGGCCCATTCTTATGCCCATCTGTTCGGATTCCCCTGCACGGGCCTGCGCTTCTTCACCGTCTACGGGCCATGGACCCGGCCAGACATGGCGCTCTACAAATTCGCCTTGGCGATCAGCGCGGGCGAGGCGATCAACGTCTACGGCCAAGGCCGCATGCAGCGCGACTTCACCTATGTCGATGACATCGTTGATGGAATTGTTGCGGCCCTCGATCGCCCGGCCCAGGTGAACCCGCTCTGGGACCCTCTGAACCCAGATCCCGCCACCAGCGGCGTTGCGCCGTGGCGCATCTTAAACATCGGTGCAGGCCAGCCCGAAGAGCTCATGCGCTACATTGAGATATTGGGCCAAAAGCTGGGTCGGAACCCCAAGATCAACTTCCTGCCTATGCAGCCCGGCGACGTGGTTCGCACCGCTGCCGACCTTACCGACACCCGCGCCGCCCTAGACTATGCTCCGACCACGTCAATCGAACAGGGCATCGGCAAGTTCGCCGACTGGTTTCTCGACTATCATCACCTGTCTCGGGGCTGACCTCTATTGCGCGACCATCATCGGTGCGCGCTCGGCCTGCGCCAAACGTGCGACCAGCGCCTCATACTGGTCCCAAAGGGCCTTTGGCATCCGATCACCGAACTTTTCATAGGCCGCTGGGATTAGAGCAGCTTCTTCCCGCCAAACAACAGGATCAACGCTGAGCAACAGCTCCAGCTGGGCCGCGGTTAGGTTCAAGCCAGCAGTATCCAGGCTTCGCACCGTCGGCAGACGCCCGATAGGCGTATCGACGGCGTCCGCCACGCCTTCAAGCCGCTCGACAATCCACTTGAGGACCCGGGAGTTATCGCCAAAGCCTGGCCAGACGAACTTCCCGTCGGCACCCTTGCGGAACCAATTGACGAAATAGATGCGTGGCAGCTTGGCCGCATCGGCTTTGGTGCCCATGGCCAGCCAGTGGCTGAAATAGTCACCCATATTATAGCCGCAGAACGGCAGCATGGCGAAGGGATCGCGACGCAGCTCCCCAATGGCATTTTCTGCCGCTGCCGTTCCCTCAGACGCCACATTAGAGGCCAGGAACACCCCGTGCGCCCAATCAAAGGCCTCCGTCACTAGGGGCACCGCGCTGGCCCTGCGGCCACCAAACAGAATCGCCGAGATCGGCACGCCCTTGGGGTCCTCCCACTCCGCCGCAATCACCGGACACTGGGCGGCCGGGACCGTAAAGCGTGCATTGGGATGAGCAGCGGGTTCGCCAGACGCCGGCGACCAAGGACGTCCCTTCCAGTCGGTCAAACCTTCCGGAGGGGTCTTGGTTAGGCCTTCCCACCAGACGTCGCCGTCGGCGGTCAGCGCCACATTGGTGAACACGCTGTTGGCATAGAGCGCATCGACGGCGTTCTTGTTGGTTTCAATGCCGGTACCCGGTGCCACACCAAAGAACCCAGCCTCTGGGTTAATCGCATAGAGCTGGCCGTCATCGCCAAACCGCATCCAGCAGATGTCGTCGCCAATGGTTTCAGCCTTCCAACCCTTCAGGGTCGGTTGCAGCATGGCCATATTGGTCTTGCCGCACGCACTGGGGAAAGCCGCCGCCACAAACCGCACCGCACCGGCCGGCGAGGTCAGCTTCAAGATCAGCATATGCTCCGCAAACCAACCCTCATCACGGGCCATGACAGAGGCGATGCGCAGGGCAAAACACTTCTTGCCCAACAAGGCATTGCCGCCATAACCCGAGCCATAGGACCAGATTTCCCGGCTCTCAGGAAAGTGCACGATGTATTTGATTTCATTGCAGGGCCAGGCAACATCAGCCTGTCCCTGGGCCAGCGGCATACCCACCGAATGCAGCGCGGGCACGAAGAACCCGTCATCGCCAAGCTGCTCCAAAGCGCCCTTCCCCATCCGGGTCATCACCCGCATCGAGATGGCCACATATGCGCTGTCAGTAATCTCGACGCCCAGCTGGCTGATCTTGGAGCCCAATGGCCCCATGCTGAATGGGCAGACATACATGGTGCGGCCACGCATGCAGCCAGCGAACAGATCCTGCAGGTCGGCACGCATCTCCACCGGGTCTAGCCAATTATTGGTGGGG
>JANLPX010000131.1:0-3130 GCA_031367485.1 Alphaproteobacteria bacterium
TTATCGGATCGAAACATGCTCTAAGTATTTGAATTAGAGCAGTCGTGTACGGATGGTCTGGCTCAAAAGATCAATCAGCGTCACCGCGCAGACGATTACGATCGAGATCGCTGCGGTCAGGGAATAGTTGAAGCTGTTGAGACTATCGAACAGGATCTGGCCGATCCCTCCGGCCCCGATCAGACCCAAGACGGTTGCGCTGCGGCTGTTGGATTCAAACCGATAGAGCGCATAGGAAGTCCATAGCGGGGCCACCTGGGGAATTACCCCCCATACTACCTCTTGCAAAGGCGCAGCGCCCGTGGCCCGCACCCCCTCCACCGGACCACGGTCGATGGATTCCACAGCCTCTGCAAACAGCTTGGCGAGAACACCCCCGGTGTTAAGCGAAAGGGCCAGCACCCCTGCAAAGGGGCCAAGCCCCACCGCAACCAGGAATGCAGTCCCCAGCACAAGATCTGGCACCGACCGAACCAGGTCCATCAACCGTCTAATCGGCAGTTGGATATAGGCTGGCGCGACGTTCCTGGCTCCCAACAGGCCCATGGGCACAGCGATAAGGATGGCCAAGCTGGTGCCCCAGAGCGCCATCTGTATGGTCAGCCACATCTTGCCGACAAGCATCTTCCAGTCCGAGAAATCGGGCTGCAGAAAACCGGCACCAAACTGGCGCATATTGTCGGAATTCGAGAACAGCAGCGGAAACTTATTGAGCTCGGCCGGCCCAAAGCTGAGGATCAAGAGGACGATGATGCCGCCCCATAGGCCAAAGTCGAACAGCCTTTGTCCGAGTGGGCGAACTGGGGGTTTCAGCAGTGTCGCGTCGATGTCGGTGGTCATCGTCTATTGGGCCGTCGCCGGTTGGCCGGTCTTGGCCTGGAGCGTAGCCTCCTCGGCCTTAATCCCGTCAAAGGCTTTCTGGGCGGCGGCAATCTTGGCGGGATCCTTGCTGAGAGTGGCCTCCTGCAGCATTTCGGACGCTTCCATTTCGCGGACCGCCAGCAAATGATTGTCGTCTGCAGGCTTAAATCCGCCGATCGAAATCTTGGACAGCAGCGCGCGCTGCCGCTCCGGCTCCGGCCCTTCGCCTTGGGCATAGGTCAGGAAGAATTGACGCAGCTTTTCCTTGATCGCCGGGTCAAGATCCTTGCGCCAGATGATCGGATCCTCCGGCAATCGGGGTGAGGTCCAAATCACCCGGACCTTGTCTGCAATGGTGGGCATGCCCTTGGCAGCGAGGTCGACATCGCGGGCTTTTTGAAGACGTAACGAGGTAGAATTACCGGTCGCCACGTCTAATACGCCGTTGGCAGCGCCCATGAGATTGGCGTTGTGATTAGCCGATTTCACTGTCTTGAAGCACTTGTTCACGTCGATGCCTGCTGGCCCGAACAGATAGGTTTTGGGAGCCAAGGTGCCCGAGGTCGATTTTGCGTCGCCAATCCCGAAGGTCAGGGTTTGGTCGCACTTCATCACGTCTTGGAGGGTAAGTTTGCTCTTGGCCGAGACATAGACAACCGAAGTGTAGCCGTCGTCGCCAGACGGGTCGAAGGTACGGGCAAAGACCTCACCACCGCCGCGCCGCACGGCTTCCAAACCTGAGAAGTTGGTGAACCAGCCAAAGTCGGTCTGTTTGAACCGCAAGGCTTCGACCAGGGCTGTGTAATTTGCCCCAAAGAAAGGCACGATCTTGAGACCGGTCGACTTGACCATGTCGGCTATAATCGGGGCCCAGAACGCCTCCAGGCTAGACGCTGCCTCAGGCGCAACAATCGAGAAGCGCAACGGCTGCGACTTGCCATCTGGTGCCGCGTCCGGCGACTTGGCGCAACCCAGAACACTCAGCGCGCTAAAACCCGCCACAGTGAGCAGCAGATTGCGGCGATCGAACTTCAATTGCGTCATTTGGGCGCTCCTTCCCAGAATACGTCCTCATATTCCGGGCCATAGATATCGATCAGTTGTTGGGTCTCAAGACCTGACGGCGGCCCATCATAAACGATCTTGCCCGCCTTCAACGCGATCACACGGTCGCTATAACGTAGCGCATAATCCACCTGATGCAGGGTGACGACCACCGTCAAACCGTCTGTGCGGTTCAGATCCTGCAATATTTCCATCACCTTGCGAGCCGACACTGGATCGAGCGAGGCCACCGGTTCATCGGCCAGGATGATCTTGGCCTTCTGAACCAGAGCGCGCGCAATCGCGCCACGCTGTTGCTGTCCGCCCGATAGGGTATTGGCCCGCTGAGCGGCATATTCTGCAACACCCACCCGTGCCAAGGCAGCCATAACGGCCGTTTGGGTCTCCTTCGGCCATGCGCCAAGCACGCCCCGCCAGAAGGGTATCCGACCAAGGCTTCCCAAGGCGACATTGGAGAACAGCGAGAGCCGGCCGACCAAGTTGAACTGCTGAAAAATGAAGCCGATCCGGATGCGGGCTTCGCGCACGCGGGCCGAAATCTTGCCGTCAGCTTGAACCGGAACACCAAAGGCCTCGATAACACCTTGGCCAGGATCAATGGTCTGCAGCCCGCTGATGGACCGCAACAGGGTCGACTTGCCCGAGCCCGACGGCCCGATCAGGGCGATCATCTCACCCCGTGCCACATTAAGGGATACGCCGCTCAACGCCTTGCGAGCCCCGAAGCTCTTGGCGGCGTTCCGCACGGATAGGACGGCGGCGTCAGACATAGATAGCGAGCTTCCCCGGATCGTCGGATGCAATGCATAGTCCGCGTTGATCGGACATCCTTGCAACCGCTTCATGACATGGCGCGGTGGGGACGGTCCAGCACCGGTTGAGGAATGGCCCTGTCGGTGCCAGTTTGTTGCTTCATTTTGGCACCGTCAGAGGCACCCCAGAACCCCGCGATTCCTTGACACATAAAGCCTTGCGCAAACCCCGACAGGGCTTGGGTTTGGTGAGGATTTTTGAGACGCATAAAAAACCGCTTTACATCGGGGGGTATCGACCCTATTTCGCTCGGCTCCGGCGGACCCGAAGTCCTCAAAAGCGCTGCTAACGCCGGATTAGGTTCAACAACTATTGGGGGCTACGTGAATTGCACACGTACCAATCGCCCCTGGACCTGGTCCGCGAGCGTCTACCGGAACGTCCTGTCGCC
>JANLPX010000193.1:0-2553 GCA_031367485.1 Alphaproteobacteria bacterium
CGGCTTTCCCTGCTTTGTGAAGCCGGTGATGAGCTCGTCGGGCAAGGGTCAGTCTTTTGTGGAAACCCCAGATCAGATTGCCGCTGCTTGGCGCTATGCTCTGGAGTCGGGCCGAGTAGAGCAGGCCCGCGTGATTGTTGAAGGTCGGGTAGACTTCGATTTTGAGATCACCCTACTGACCGTGCGGTTCGTCGGCCCGGACGGCAAGATCGCCAAGGCCTTCTGCGATGCTATCGGCCATCGTCATGTCAAGGGTGACTATGTCGAGAGCTGGCAACCTCAAGCGATGAGCCCCAAGGCCCTGCACGCCGCCCGCGAGATGGCGCGTACCGTCACGGCGTCACTCGGCGGGCTGGGGCTATTTGGCGTAGAGTTGTTCGTCAAAGGCGATGAGGTTTGGTTCTCGGAAGTCAGCCCGCGACCGCACGATACGGGGTTGGTCACCTTGGCCACCCAGCACCAGAGCGAATTTGCCCTCCACGCCCGGGCCATACTGGGTCTGCCGGTGAACACAGCCCTGCGTGAACCGGGGGCTAGCGCGGTGATTTATGGCGGCATGGATGCGGTGGGGGTCGCGTATGAGGGTGTTGCTGAAGCCTTGGCGATTCCAGGGGCTGATCTGCGCCTATTCGGCAAACCACAGGCCTTCGAAAAACGCCGGATGGGCGTCGCTCTGGCCCGCTGGACCAGCGTCGAAGAGGCCAGGAATCGCGCCAAAGAAGCTGCCGACAAGGTTAAGGTGGTTACCGGCTGAGCCCTTAGGGGTTGACTTGCGCTCCGGCAGACCGAAAAACCCGGCTCAATTCCTGCATTTGGCGACAGCGCCACACCACCTACGGAGCATTTCATGACAGTTCGCGTCGCCATAAATGGTTTCGGCCGCATCGGTCGTTTGGTTCTACGGTCGATCGTCGAACATGGCCGCACCGACATCGAAGTGGTGGCAATCAATGACCTGGGTCCGGTTGAGACCAATGCCCACCTGCTGCGCTATGACAGTGTCCATGGTCGGTTTCCGGGTAAAGTAACGGTAGACGGCGATTCGATCGATGTGGGCTCCGGCAAGATCAAAGTCACCGCAATCCGCAATCCGGCTGAGCTACCGCACAAGGCATTGGGCGTTGATATTGCCCTGGAATGCACGGGCCTCTTCACCACCAAGGAAAAGGCCAGTGCCCACCTGACCGCTGGTGCCAAGCGCGTGCTGGTTTCTGCGCCTTGCACCGATGCCGACAAAACCATCGTCTACGGCGTCAACCATCAGACCCTAACGGCGACCGACCTGATTGTTTCTAACGCCTCATGCACCACCAACTGCTTGGCCCCGATTGCCAAGGTGCTGCACGAACTGGCCGGGATTGAGCGCGGTTATATGACCACGATCCACTCCTATACCGGCGACCAACCGACGCTGGACACCATGCACTCCGATCTCTACCGGGCCCGCGCCGCCGCCATGTCGATGATCCCGACCTCCACTGGTGCCGCCAAGGCCCTGGGTCTGGTGATCCCGGAACTGCTAGGCAAGTTAGATGGCTCGTCCATCCGCGTGCCAACGCCCAATGTATCGGTGGTGGACCTGACCTGGGTCCCAGGTCGCTCGGTGACCAAGGAAGAGATCAACGCCGCCCTGGTCGCCGCTGCTGCATCTGGCCCCTTGAAGGGCGTTCTGGCCGTAACTGACGAGCCTCTAGTCTCCATCGATTTCAACCACATGCCCGCTTCGTCCACCGCGGCACTGGCTCAAACCCAAGTGATCGACGGCGGCTTAGGGCGCGTCCTCAGCTGGTACGACAATGAATGGGGCTTCTCGACCCGGATGAGCGATACGGTGCTGGCCATGGCCGCGCTTCTCTAGGGCATTCCCATGGCCTTCCGCACCCTTGACGACGCAGACCTTGCCGGCAAACGCGCCCTGGTGCGAGTAGATTTCAATGTTCCGATGGCCGAGGGACAGGTGAGCGATGAAACGCGTCTGCGCGCCGCCATCCCGACCATCGAAAAGCTGCGAGCGGGCGGTGCCAAGGTCATCCTGTTGGCCCACTTCGACCGGCCCAAGGGCAAGTTCGTTTCGGAGATGAGTCTGGCCCCCATAGCATTGGCCCTGGCCAAGGTTCTGGGACGGCCAGTAGGTTTTGCACCCGACTGCGTTGGCCGTGATGCGGCAAATGCGGTCGCTGCGATGGCGGTGGGCGATGTCTTGCTGCTGGAAAACGTCCGGTTCTATCCGGGTGAGGAGAAGAACGATCCTGCCTTCGCTCGCGCGCTGGCTGAGAACGGTGATCTTTACGTCAACGACGCTTTTTCCGCCGCCCACCGCGCTCACGCCTCCACCGAGGGTCTAGCGCACCTGATGCCCTCCTATGCGGGCGAGCAGATGCGGTTGGAGTTGACGGCCTTAGACGCCGCCCTGGGTCGCCCGCAGCGCCCCGTGATTGGCATAGTCGGTGGATCGAAGGTTTCCACCAAGCTCGACCTGTTGCGTAATCTGGTGACCAAGCTGGACAAGCTGGCCATTGGCGGCGGCATGGCCAACACCTTCCTCTATGCCCA
>JANLPX010000238.1:0-1968 GCA_031367485.1 Alphaproteobacteria bacterium
CGAGCGGATGTATGGCGGGGAGATATTCAAGCTGACCGAGCATACCCAGCGTCTGTTCAATTCAGCCGAGATCCTCGACTTCGAAATCCCGTTCACGGTGGCCCAGATCGATCAGGCCTGCAAGGACACCTGCGCCAAGAACGGCTTGAGCGACGCCTATTTGCGCCCAATCGCCTGGCGCGGATCCGAAATGATCGGTGTCTCGGCCCAGGCCACCAAGATCCACGTTGCTATCGCCGTGTGGGATTGGCCGGATTATTTCAAGCCGGAAGAAAAGGCCAAGGGCATCCGCATGTGCTGGGCCAAGTACAAGCGCCCGTCGCCTGAAACCGAACCTGTACACGCCAAGGCGACCGGCCTCTACATGATCTGCACCATCTCCAAACACGCTGCGGAGAAGGACGGCTACACCGACGCCATGATGCTGGACTATCGCGGCTATATTGCCGAGAGCACCGGATCGAACGTGTTCTTCGTCAAAGATGGCACCCTGCACACCCCTACCCCGGACTGCTTCCTAAACGGCATCACCCGCCAGTCGGTGATCGCGCTAGCCCAGAGTCAGGGCGTTGAGGTCATCGAGCGGCACATCATGCCAGACGAGCTCGCACAGTTCACCGAGTGCTTTGTGGTGGGCACCGCTGCCGAGGTCACCCCGGTCTCACAGATCGGCGAACACCAGTTCACGCCCGGCAAACTCTCACTGGGTTTGATGGCCGACTACGCCAAAATGGTCCGACGTCAGCTGGTAACGGCCTAACTCTTAGCCAAATTGGCAAGCGCCTCGCCGCTCAAGCGGCGTGTGGTCCACTCCGTCTTGGCGGTGGCACCTAGCGAGTCATAAAACGCAATCGACGGCGCGTTCCAGTTCAGGACCGCCCATTCCAACCGGCCGAGCCCTTCGGCAGCACATCGCTGCGCCAGGCTCCGCAGCAAGGCCTTTCCGCCACCCAGGCCACGCGCCTCAGGCACGACGAACAGGTCTTCCAGATAGATGCCGTGGCAACCCTGGAAGGTCGAGTAGTTGTAGAACCAGACGGCAAACCCGATAGGTTTCCCGTCGGCCTCAGCGATGTCGCAAAAGAGACGCGGGGCTAGCCCAAACAGATCGCGTTCGATGTCTGCGCGCGTGACCTCAACCTCGTGGGCCAACTTCTCGTATTCGGCCAGCGCGAGGATGAACGCCTGAACGATCGCGACATCTGAGTTTATGGCGGCCCGGACAATGAGGCTCATCCCACCGTCGATTCAGAGATCGCCCAGAGACGCTCAGCGTCCTCTGTATCCAGGGCGTGAGGCATCACGCCGGCGGCAGGTTCCTCGCCCCACGGCAGGGCCTGCGCCAAATTTTCCAGATAAAGTCCACCAACGCCCTCGAGTTCGCCACCAATCGCCGCCCAAACGCTAGTCGAAGCACCCTGAGCCGGGGTCTTGAAGCCCTGAGCGACAATGCCTTCCTCAGTCATCCACCCCATAGCCACCATTTCTTCGCGTGGCAGATGGCGCTGCAGGGGGGTCATGATTCCGCCTGGCATCACGGCATTTGCCGTCACGCCGTGCTCGGCGAAGCGAGTGTTAAAGCCCACGGCAAATAACGAGTTGGCGGTTTTGCCTTGGCCGTAAGACTCCCACTTGTCATAGGCCCGTGTGCGATAGTGGATATCGTCCCAATTGATGCCGCTACGGCGATGCCCGATCGAACTCAGCGAGACCAGTCGTGCCGCGCGGCCCGCCTCGGCGGCATTCATCATCGCTCTGGCCAGACCCACGCCCAGCAGGAAGTGGCCGAAGTGGTTGGTGCCGATCTGCATCTCCAGATCATTTGTGGTGTAAGTCAGGGGGCAAGCCATAACACCGGCATTGTTGACCAGCACATGTAAGGGTTTTTCACCCCATGCGCTGACGAATGCCGCGACGCTCGCAAGGTCCGAGAGGTCAATGATGCCGACACTGACTCGGTCAGCCCCG
>JANLPX010000264.1:0-2098 GCA_031367485.1 Alphaproteobacteria bacterium
TTTCGATAACGGCGCGGGGGCCGCAGACCCAGCCGAGACGCAGGGCCGGAGACACCGTCTTAGAGAAGGTGCCGCAGAACAGGGTCCGGGTGTTTTCGATGGAGCCAGTGCGGGCGATATCTAGGGAGAGCAGGGTGGGCAGTGCCTCGCCCTCAAAGCGTAGCTCGCGATAGGCGGCGTCTTCGATCAAGGTCATGTCGAGACGCTCGGCCATGTCCAACAGCCCATTGCGCTCGGCTAAGGTGAGGGTGACCCCAGAGGGGTTAGCGAAGTCGGGCACAAAATAGCCCACGGGATGGGATTGCCGACCGATAATCAGGGAGGTGGGATTATAGCCGTTGCTCAGAGCGTCTTCGGTCAGGTCCAGATAGGTGGGCTCGTAGGCGTTAAAGGCTTGTAGGGCACCCAGATAGGTGGGTCGGGCGACCATCACTGTATCGCCCGGCGTGATTAGAAGTTTGCCGAGCAGATCTAGCGCCTGCTGCGACCCGGCAGTGATGATAATGTTGTGTTCGTCACAGACAACACCGCTAGCGGCCATGCGCTCGACGATCCAGCGACGGAGAGGCAGGTACCCTTCGCTGACCGAATATTGCAGAGCCTGTTGGGCCAGGACTTGATCGGCCAAAATCTCGTCCATAGCGGCCTGGATGCGAGCAACCGGGAACAGGCTGGGATCGGGAATGCCGCCCGCGAAGGACAGGATATCAGGTTGATCCAAGAGTTTCAGAAGTTCGCGAATCTCACTCGCGCGAACACGGCCCATACGTTGGCTAAAACGCGTGGACCAATCGAGTGATGCGGCAGTCATGACATTAAGTTCCGTGAATTACGCCGACCCCGCACAGAGCGGTGGCCCGGGAGCCGCAATCGCTTGCGGCGTCTCGCCTGATCAGTTCAGGGGCGTCATACGCTCACGTCAAACATCCTATATAGGGTCTCAGTATTTGCTGGGGATCACAACCTGCATGGAAACATAGCCCTTCACGAAGCCGGAAGGAACCCGGACAGGTTCTTCAACGACCTTGATCATCGGGAAGCGCTTGAGGGCTTCTTCCCAGAGGATGCGCAGTTGCAGTTCGGCCAGCCGGTTGCCGACGCAGCGGTGGATGCCGAAGCCGAATGAAAGATGCTGGCGGGGACGTTCACGGTCGATGATGTAGGCGTTGGGGTTCTCGATAACCTCTTCATCGCGGTTGCCCGAGGCGTACCACATGATGACCTTGTCACCCTTTTTGATGGTCTTGCCACCCAGTTCGACGTCGCGGGTTGCGGTGCGGCGCATGTGGGCGAGCGGGGTTTGCCAGCGAATAGTTTCGGAGACCATTGAGGGAATGAGTTCGGGGTTATCGCGCAACTTTTGATACTGATCGGGGTTCTGGTTGAGCGCCAGAACTGAGCCAGTCATTGAATTGCGCGTGGTGTCATTGCCACCGACGATGAGCAGGATCAGGTTTCCCAGATACTCCATGCGATCCATGTTCTTCGTGGCCTCGCCATGGGCCAGCAGCGAGATCAGATCGCCTTGGGGCGGTGCATTGACCCGCTCCTCCCACAGTCTCGAGAAATAGTCGACGCAGCCGTACAGCTCCGCGCGCGCCTCAGCTTCAGCGATGTCGGGGTCGGTTGAGCTGAACAGGCCCGACTCAGGCCCAGCAGTCGCCACGTCCGACCAGCGGGTCAGTTTACGACGTTCCTCGAAGGGGAAGTCAAATAGGGTCGCAAGCATTTGTGTCGTCAGCTCGACCGACACTCTATCGACCCAATCGAAGGGCTCGCCGATGGGCAGTTCATCCAGTGTCTTGCAGATACGCTCGCGGATCAGCGGCTCCATATTGTGCAGATTGGTCGGTGAGACCGCTGGGCTAACGGTCTTGCGCTGCACATCGTGCTTGGGTGGGTCCATCGCGATGAACATGGGTAGTGTGAAGTCCGCCTTTGGATCGATAATGGTGATCGCAGGCTCGGAGGAGAAGGCCTCGTGATCGGTGTCCACGGCCATGATGTCGTTGTACTTGGTCACAGACCAGAACGCGCCGTCCTCATGGTGCTCAGCAGGGTGCCAATGGACCGGATCTTCCTTCCGCAGGCGCTCGAA
>JANLPX010000298.1:0-2812 GCA_031367485.1 Alphaproteobacteria bacterium
GGCTCCAACTCCAATGTTGGCGAGAACGGCATGCCCGCAGAGGCCGGTCGCGCCGAGATTACTGAGTTCACCCTGCCGACAGGCCCCAGCCGCCCCTTCGCCACGGGCATTCGAAACCCAAACGGCTTGGACTATGAACCCGTAACCGGCGCGCTTTGGACAGCGGTCAACGAGCGCGATGAAATTGGGCCGGACATCGTTCCAGACTACATGACCAGCGTGAAGGATGGAGCCTTCTATGGCTGGCCCTACAGCTATTACGGCCAACACGTCGATACTCGCATCCAACCCCAGAACCCGGAGCTGGTGGCTAGGGCCATCGCCCCTGACTTCGCACTAGGGCCGCATACGGCCTCTCTGGGCCTAGCCTTCTATAAGTCAGAGTTATTCCCGGCGACCTATCGCGGAGGCGTCTTCATCGGCCAACACGGCTCCTGGAACCGCAAGCCGCTGAACGGCTACCGCGTGGTCTTCGTGCCCTTCGCACAGGGCAAGCCAGTCAACAAGCCACAGGCCTTCCTGACAGGCTTCCTCAATGACAAGGGCGAGTCGCGCGGTCGCCCGGTCGGCGTCGTAGTCGATAAGCGCGGCGGCCTATTGGTCGCCGACGACGTGGGTAACATCGTATGGCGGGTTGTACCGAAGTCTTAGAACCTCGCTTGCTTCAAAGCGTCTTGCGAATCCGGATCTGCAGCGCCGGTCCGTATTCCAGATCCCGGAAGTCCACATAGTTGAAGCTCTTCAAGCCTCGGCTCCCGTTATAGACCTCACGAATGCGCCGGGTGTCTCGGGCTCCGAGGTTCTGGGCTTCAATGCGAAGGGCTATGTCGGGCTTGGGCTTGTACTCAAGGAACGCGACGATCCAGGTGCCAATTTTGAGTGTTTCCAATTCGTTATAACGAAAAGCTCGCTCACGATATTGCCCGGTTACATCGATCCCCCAGTTGGACTTCCAATGCGGCAGGTCCTGAGTGAAATGGGCCTCCCACTCGACCGGCCGCAGGATGGATATCTCTCGCTTCAACCCCGTCGCCGGGTCGGTCACTTCCGAGCGCCGCAATGTCGCCTGGGTCTTGAGTTGCGCTGTCGGAAGGCCGAATTTCGCCAGCGGGATCGCCAAGCTAGCGGTCAATTCGTCTTTGGTGCCATCCCCGATATTGCCGGGCGCGTCTGCTCGGGCGATACCACCGATCAGCACAGGCGCACGGTCGATCACGTCGGTGAGTTGGAAATGGCGCGCCGACAGTATGGCCACGCCAGTCTTCCAAAATCGCCGCTCCGCTGCGACCTCAGTGACCCAGGCTTGCTGCGGCGACAGGTTCGGGTTCCCGGCCAATACGGCCCCCGTGCTGGCCACCGAGGACGACGAAATGAAGTCATCGAAATTGAGCTGACTGACCTCCCGTTCGACGCGCAACCGAAATTGATCGTTTGGATCGGGTGACCATGTCACCGCAAAGCGAGGCTTCACGAAGGTGTAGGTGTTCTCCAAAACCACATCGCCACTCGACGTGACGCTAGAACTTTCTTCTCGCAGTGCGATATCGACGCCAAACTTCGGATTTGGCCGCCAGCCCGCTGACACCGAAACCTGCGCCCGCGACTCCTCCACCCGCACATTGGCGGCGGGTAGCCGCACAGCGGTAGCGTTCTGCGTCAGCGCCGTCTTGCTCACCAGGGTGTTTGAGGCCCCCTCGATAAAGGTCTCGAGGGTTAGGGTCGGCGACTGCTTACGACGCATCTGCAAGCGCCCGACGCTCTCTGTAACGCGTTTATCTAGTGCAAATTTACGATTGATTGCAGGCGAGGAAAAGTCATCCTTGGTCTCCACATTGTTCCACTGATGGAAGGCTACAACTTCAAATGAATTGAGTTGTCCCAGAGGTCGAGTGTAGCGCCCGCCTAGCTCTGCCTGAAGCTTATCATTGGTCAGGTACTCATACTCTTTGCCGCCCGGAAACGACAGCCGGTCCGTGTTCTCATTGTAGGAAGGATTGACCATATAAGTCGCGTTGATCCGCAGTCGACCGCCCTGCAAAGGGGTCTCGAAGGCTCCGGTCAACCACTGCCGCTGCCCCCCGCCCTCGCCGTCAAATTGCGACCGGATCAGCGGGTTTCCGTTGGCCGCAGTACGCGTGCGGGGTCCAGCGCCCAGTTGATCGAACGGACCCTTTCCCAGCACCATCGAGAGCTCGGCAACCTTGCCGTCCCAGCGCCATTGTCCCTCTGAGCGCAGACCATTCAGCACGCGATGGTCATTTAACAACCATGTCGTAAAGCTGGCCGCGCCACGAAATCCGGCTGCGGACTTGCGCACCACATTGGCCACCACCGAGCGCCCCTGCATATCAATGCCGGGTGCCCCGCCGCGGATGACATCAATGCGCAGCACGCCACCCGCCGGAATGCGCTTAAGCGTCTCATCCAGGGTGTCATTCTTGGCGACCGGCACCTCGCCGTCGATCAAGACATTGCCACCGGAACCCTCTAACCCGCGCTGCACCGTACCCTTGTCGAACGTGAACCCCGGCAAGCGAGAGACCATGTCAAAGGCCGTGGTCGGGCCGACCTCTGCGAAATAGGAGGATGGGTAGGAAATGACCCCGGTCGCCGCCGGCTCAGCGGCCAGCACCTGTGAACTCGCTACGGTCAAAGCCGCCGTCAAAAAAACCCAACGCATAATCAGAAGGTCCCCCGGACCCGTCGCGTGAAATTGCGACACAATGACTTTTTCAAATGCTCTATCGTCAACACTTAGCGCGTCGGGAGAGCAAGGTCAGCCCCTCAATGCGCGCAGCGCCTTGCCGCCCCA
>JANLPX010000319.1:0-4139 GCA_031367485.1 Alphaproteobacteria bacterium
TTGCCGCCAGCCTTGGCCTTGGGTTAGCCGGGCTCGACACCAATGAAGGTCTCATCGGCTTCCACCATACCGCCACCATGACCGAACGGCGCAAGGTCGCCCGTGCGCATAGCTTCGCGGATGCGATGAGCGAGAAACCAAGCCGTCTTGTAGGTCACTTCCAGCGTGCGATGCAGTTGGTGCGCGCTCACACCCTTCTTGCTCGCCGTCATCAGGAAGATGGCCTGTAGCCACTTGGTGAGGGGAAGCTTGGATTCCTCAAAGATGGTGCCCATGCGCACGGTGAACTGACCTTTGCACTGGCCACACTTCTTCAAGCCGTAGCGAACGCGCTTTTCAGGGTTAGGCTTGATGACCTTGATTTGATCAAATCCGCCGCAGTGATGGCACACCGGGCCATTCGGCCAGAGGGTGTTTTCCACCAGGTCGAAAGCGGCTTGCTCGTTGTAGAAATAGGGGCGGCTGAGAACGGACATTGCATTGATTCCTTGTAGGAATCTTATGCCACAGTCTCAATCTGTTTGCAAAGTATATATACGCCCAATTCCAATCGATTTGTATAGAGTTTGGGCATGGGTGAGAGGTGCGTCTGGTGCCGCGCCGTCTCAAACCCTCCGCGCCACATAGAGGTGGGTTTCCCACGGGGCTTCGAGCTGGCCGCCGTGGTTGGTGACGGCGGCAGACATGGCATCGAACATGGCGAAACGCTGAGGTTCGGGCAGGGCGTGGTAGCTGGAATCTGTGCGCAGGTAACGGCCGAGCAGGTCGGGATCGAGGGT
This sequence comes from Alphaproteobacteria bacterium, assembly GCA_031367485.1. GTDB lineage: Bacteria > Pseudomonadota > Alphaproteobacteria > Caulobacterales > Caulobacteraceae > Phenylobacterium. The sequence goes on from JANLPX010000319.1 coordinate 780, forward strand.
CCAGGTCCAGCTATAGGCGCGGTGCGTGACCGGGCCGAAGAGGCCGGTTTTGGTGATCATCTGCGCGACCGGGCCGGTTTCCAGATAGTAGGCTTGCGAGGGGGGTGAGCCCCAGACGCCGGGCCAGTATTGCTCCACAATAGGACGAAAGGCGCTGTTGATCGGCTCGGGCAGGGTCATGGGGACGTGACCGAAGATCGCGAGCGCGCCGTTGGGCCTGAGCGCCTGGGCGGCTTTTGGGAAACCGATTGTGGGATCGACCCAATGCCAAGCTTGGGCTGAGGCGACGAGGTCGAAGGTGCTGGGGGGCGGAGCATAGTCTTCAAACTTGGCGACGACATATTCAATATTGCTGGCTGGCGCGCGCAAACGGGCCTGTTCGATAAGCTGTGGGCCTGGGTCCAGGGCTATGACGCCGTGCGCGCAGGTAGCCAGATCGCCGGTAGCTTGGCCGGCGCCGCAGCCGATCTCTAGGACTTTAGAGGTTGGGGAGAGCCCAGCGAGAACCTGCAAATCATCAAAGAGTTGCGCGGGATAGCCGCGCCGCACCTCGCCATAGAGCTCAGCGACTTTGTCGAAGCTTTGAGCCTGGGTCATGGGGCGAGCTGAGCCTTTCAAATTGAACTGAAGGACAATCAAATGAGTATCACAGACGGAAAAAAGGGTGAGCCCGAAAAGCCGGGCGCGTCGCAGAAAAAGCGCAAAGCCGATGTCCGTTTCAGCGTCGCCGTGCAGGATCGGATCGTCGCGTACTTGGTACGCGGCGTTAGCTTTAACGCCATGGCGCGACTGCCCAACATGCCCACGCGGTGGACTCTCGCGCAGTGGCGCAAGGACAATCCGGAATTTTGGACGATTACTGAGGATGCGATTTGCAGGGCGAAGTCTTCGCGCCTCAATCGACCGCCGACCGAGTTCTCCTCCGACCTGGCGCAGCAATATTGCCTGCGGATCGCCGAGGGCAGGGTGAAGGTGGACATCTGCAATGACCTCGACATGCCCACGAGTGACACCATCTCGCTGTGGTTTGCGCAGCAGCCAGAGTTTGCGGCGATGCTTGAGGTGGCGCGGGAGGGGCAAGCCCTCAATTTGATCGACGAGACCCGCGTGATCGCCGACGCGGCGACGGCAGAGTCTCTCAATGTCGCCAAACTACAGATCGCTACGCGACAATTTGCGGCGGGGAAACCCAGGTCACGCGGACTTATCGGGAAGCAACCGACTGAGCGACCCATCATCAATGTGGAGGTTGTGAATTTTGTCGATGAGCAAGAACCTGCCTAGCAAGACCAGTGTCCGCCTGCCCACCGGATGGAGCGCGCGCGACTATCAGTTGGAACTTTTAGGATATCTGCAACGGGGCGGCCTAAGGGCCGATGTGGCCGCGCACCGTCGCTGGGGCAAGGATGAGGTCGCGCTGCACTGGGCCGCGCGACAAATCGTGCTCAAGCCCGGTGCCTATTGGCACATGCTGCCGCAGGCCGGGCAGGGGCGGAAGGCGATATGGGGGGCGGTTAATCCGCATACCGGGCGCAAACGAATTGATGAAGCGTTTCCGCGCGAGCTGCGGGCGCGAACTGTTGATGCTGAGATGAAGATCGAGTTCCACACGGGGGCGACCTGGCAGGTGGTGGGGTCGGACAATTATGACCGGTTGGTTGGCACCTCGCCGGTGGGTGTGGTGTTTTCCGAGTGGGCCTTGGCCAAGCCGGATGCCTGGACCTATATCCGGCCGATTCTGGCCGAGAATGGCGGTTGGGCGCTGTTTCTGTGGACGCCGCGTGGGCGCAACCATGCAGTGCGGGCTTTTGAGTCCCGGGCCCGCGATCCGGACTGGTTCACTTTGAAGTCGCCTGCTACCGCGACGGATGTGTTTACGCCGGAGCAGCTGGCCAAGGAGCGGGCCGACTTGGTGGCCGAGACTGGCTCGGTGGAGGAGGGTGAGGCGCGGTTTGCCAGTGAGTATTTGGTAGACTTCGAGGCTGCGGCTCCTGGATCTTACTACGGGTCGTTGTTGCGGGAGGCCCAAGCGGCAGGTCGGATCGGGCGGGTGCCCTATGATCCGGGACTGAAGGTGGATACTGCCTGGGACTTAGGGATCGACGACTATACGGCCATCTGGTTCTTCCAATCGGTGGGCCGCGAGGTGCGGGTGATCGACTACTTCGAGGCGTCGGGCGAGGGCCTGCAGGCCATTGCGCGGGTTGGGATTTCGGAAAAGCCTTACGTTTATGGGCGTCACTATCTACCCCACGATGTCAAGGTGCGTGAGATGGGGAATAGCGGCAAGACGCGGCTGGAAACCCTTGGTGGGCTTGGGGTTTTCAATATCGAAGTGGGTGTCGCCAACGGTCCGGAAGAGCGGGTCAATGCGGCGCGGCAACTGATCCCGATCTGCTGGTTTGACGGCGAGAAGTGTGGCCTGGGGCTGGACCGACTGCGCGCCTATCGCAAGCGGATGGCGGGCACCACCGGGCTCTATGCAGGGCCGCTTCATGATGAAGCGAGCCACGGCGCCGATGCGTTCGGCGAGTTCGCGGTTAACCGGCGCGGGGTGGTGACGGCGCGGCCTGCAGTGCGGGTCGGGGCGGGCGCGTTGGGGTGGCTGGGGTAGCTTTCTCGTTCTTGTTTTGTGCGATATTCACAGGTTATAGTTTTGGCGTCGAAGGGGAAATTCGATATGACCATGATGCCACGAGGGACGCCGCGATCTGTGCCGGACCCGGTTGGGCAGGCCTATGAGGAGAGGCTGCGTCTCTGGAATGCCAAGGGCCGCGTCATCACGAGTTTGGTCCTGACGACCCGGCGACCCAGATACTGAGGCAACATGAGCATATTCAGAGGGTAAGGGATCGGATCGCAACCTCGGGACCGAAACTGGGACCAGTAGATAATGCAGGCTATTCACTTGCCGGGTTTGGTGGCGTTCCAGACTTCGCGAAGGATTATTCAGCCGTGCTAACAGGTGGGCGAACGGGTAATTTGGCCGCGGCCTATCTCGGTTCCTATGGATTGGAGCCAGTTGTGCGCGAGGTGAAGAATGGAGTTGCGACGGTAGATTTCGCGGCTGACAATCGCTCGACCTTGGCCTCAGCGGTTCACTTGCCTATCGTCAGCTATGCAAAACGCTCTCAGGAACCGATCGACGCCGCCGTTAACAGACTCAGACGCTCCGGCCCGCTTTCGCCTACGCGCCAATCATTTCGTTGGACAGAGCAAATTCCTATGAAGAGTGGGAGGCGTCGGTGAAGGCGGCGATGGCATTGGTCTCGTTGATGGCTGTCATCTTGGCGTCATGTGCTCAAGGTCCGATGGTTGATCAAGTGGTCGGGAGCTGGTGCGGGCGAGGCGATAGTAGCC
>JANLPX010000350.1:0-7934 GCA_031367485.1 Alphaproteobacteria bacterium
CCACATATTGGGGGGACCCCATGCACAATCGTCGCCAATTGCTTGCCACCGCTGCCGCCTTTGGGGCCGCGACCGTTCTGCCGCGCATCGCCGCTGCCGCGCCCACTGGGGAAGCGGCCCAGATGAATGCCCTAATCGACAAGTCCATGGCTGAGTCTTTCCGACGCTCGCCGGAACTGCCTACGTCGCTGGGCCTCGATAACGGCTCCCTGGCCTGGACCAAGTCTGAGCTTTCCGATTTCTCCATGACGGCCCTGGCCGAGAATAAGGTCAATAACGCTCGCGATCTAGCCGCCCTGCGCAAACTGGACCGCAAACAGCTGACCGGCATGGACGCCATCAACTACGACACGGTCGAGTTCACCCTGGACGTTCAGGACGAAGGCAATCGCAAGTACGCCTATGGCGGCCAAGGGTCTGGTGCCCCTTATGTGTTGAGCCAGCTGACCGGCTCTTATCAGAGCATGCCCGACTTCCTGGACAATGCGCACAGCATCGAAACCAAGGCCGATGCGGACGCCTACATGTCGCGCCTGGAAGCGTTCGGCCGTCTGCTGGACCAAGAGGCCGAGGTGGTGCGCCACGATGTGGGGCTAGGCGTCATTCCGCCAGACTTCGTGATCGGGAAGACCCTGACCCAACTCAAGGCTTTCCTGGCCAGTGCGCCAGCCGATGCGCCGGTGGTGAAAAGCCTGGTCCGCCGTACCGCCGAGAAGAAGATCGAGGGCGACTGGGCCAATCAGGCCTCAGCGCTTTATGCCGAAAAGGTCGCCCCGGCTCTGGCCCGCCAACAGGCCTTGATGGAAAGCTTGCAAGGTAAGGCGGTTCACGACGCAGGTTGCTGGCGGTTGCCCGACGGCGAGGCCTATTACGCGACCTCTTTGCGCAACTACACGACCTCAAACATCAGCCCAGAAGATGTCCACAAAACCGGACTTGAACTAGTGGCCAGCCTCGGTGCGGAAGCCAACGCCCTGATGCGCAAGGCCGGCTACACCAAGGGCACCGTGGGCGAACGCTACCGGATCATGGGCGAGGACCCCAAGCAGCTCTATCCCAATACAGAGGCAGGTAAGTTGGAACTGCTGGCCCACCTAAATGACCAGATCAACATCGTCTCCAAAAAGCTACCGGAGTGGTTCGGCCAGCTCCCCAGGGCCCCACTCGAAATCCGCCGCGTGCCTCCGGCTATCGAGGCCGGAGCGCCGGGCGGCTATTACAATTCCCCGTCCTTGGACGGCAAACGGCCAGGTATCTACTGGATCAACCTGCGCGACACCGCCGAGACCCCCAAGTGGAGCCTACCGACTCTGAGCTATCACGAGGGCATCCCAGGTCACCACCTGCAGCTTTCCCTGCTCAATGAGGCCGGCGAACTGCCGCTGATCCGAAAGGTGATCGGCTTCTCGGGCTATAGCGAAGGCTGGGCGCTCTATGCCGAGAACCTCGCGGTCGAAATGGGCATGTATGCCAATGACCCGCTGGGTCACATCGGCATGCTGCATGATGCGATGTTTCGCGCCGTGCGCCTGGTCGTCGACAGCGGCATGCATTCCAAGCGTTGGAGCCGCGAACAGGCACTGAAATACTACATCGACAATATCGGCGACAATGAAGCCGCTGCTATCACCGAGATCGAGCGCTACTGCGTGTGGCCGGGCCAAGCTTCCAGTTACATGGTTGGCAAGATCACCTGGTTGCGCGCTCGCGAGCGGGCCAGGAAGGCGCTGGGTCGCAATTTCGACATCCGCAAATTTCACGATGCGGGGCTGCTGGCCGGCGGTACCCCGCTGACCGTGCTGGACAATGTGATCGACAACTATATCGCCGCAAACAAGTAGGCCAAGCGGCCTGGATCAGCGAGTGCCTCCGGACTACCTTTACCTAAAGTCCGGAGGCATTTTTGTGTACGGTATACTCTGCGCAATTCCCGAGGAACTTGACGCCCTGCGCGAGCGACTGGTTGTCGATACCGAACCCCAGACCTTCGGGGCTGTTCAAGTTTGGACCGGGCCGGGATACACCTTGGCGCTCAGCGGCATAGGTAAGGTCAATGCGGCCGCAGCAGCGACGCTGTTGCTCTCGATTTTCAAGGCTGACACCTTGATTTTCTCAGGTGTCGCGGGCGGTCTTAACCCAGCGCTAGCGGTAGGCGATGTGTTGTTTGGCGAACGCCTTGCCATCCATGATTACGGCCATATCACCGCTGGTACTTTCACCCCGACGGCCTCTGGGATCATTCCGATAGGTGCCCCCGTCCTGTCTGAACTGACCGCCGTAGCACCGTCCGTGACCGCCCGCTTTGAACAGCTCAAAACCCGGCTGGCCGGACGGATGGAAACCCGTCTCGGTACGATCACCACCGCCGACTATTTCCTCAACTGCGCCGCCACCCGCGACGAACTCCGCGCCCGCCTTGGTGCCGATGCCATCGACATGGAGTCCGGTGCCGTAGCTCAGATCGCGGACACGTGGGGCTGCCCGCTATATGTGATCCGCACCCTGTCGGACCTTGCAGGCGACGAAAGCCACACCGACTATCCCCGCCTAGCGGCCATGGCAGCCCGCAACTCAGCGCTTTGTGTGGAAGAGTTGCTAGCGATCCTTCAGGGCTGACAAAGAGAGCGGCTTGTCCCAACCCCATTATGGAACGAGATCCTTGTAAACCCCGCTTGCCCTCACCTGATTCCCACCCCACCTTGGCACCATGAGCCACCGTCCGACCGGTGCTGCGCCGCCTGTGCTCAAGGCGGTGCTCGGCCCGACCAATACGGGGAAGACCCATCTGGCGGTCGAGCGGATGCTGGGCCATGCCTCGGGCATGATCGGCCTGCCGCTTAGGCTGCTGGCGCGGGAAATCTATGACCGGGTGGTCAAGGCTCGCGGGGCCAGCCGGGTCGCCCTGATCACCGGCGAGGAAAAGATCGTTCCGCCGCGTGCGGTCTATTTCGTTTGCACGGTTGAGGCCATGCCGCTCAGCCGGGAGGTCGAGTTCCTGGCGATCGATGAGATCCAGCTCTGCGCCGACCCGGAGCGGGGCCACGTCTTCACCCACCGAATGCTGCACGCGCGCGGCAAGTCGGAGACTATGCTGATGGGGGCGGGCACCATGGCACCCTTGATCCGTAGGCTGCTGCCCGACGCCGAGATCATCTTTCGGGAACGGTTTTCGACCCTGAGTTATGCGGGCTCCAAGAAGCTTACCCGCCTGCCGCGTCGCTCAGCCGTAGTCGCCTTCTCCGCCGAGCAGGTCTACGCCATCGCCGAGTTGATACGCCGTCAGCGCGGCGGGGCCGCCGTGGTGATGGGCTCGCTTAGCCCCCGCACCCGCAACGCCCAGGTGGCGCTCTATCAGTCCGGCGAGGTCGATTTCCTGGTCGCCACCGACGCGATCGGCATGGGCCTGAACATGGATGTCGACCATGTAGCGTTTGCGGGATTGCGCAAGTTCGACGGCAAGCGTACGCGCTATCTCTACCCGCAGGAGGTGGGCCAGATCGCCGGCCGCGCCGGGCGATTCCGCACCGACGGCACCTTCGGCGTCACCGGCGACTGCGATGAGATGGACGAGGACTTGGTGGCCGCAGTACAGGACCACCAGTTCGACGCGGTGAGCGCGGCCGAATGGCGCAATGCGAAACTGGACTTTGCCAGCCTTCCCAAACTGATGAGCTCACTTGCTACGCCGCCGCATCGGCACGGCTTGACCCTATCGGCCGAAGCCCTGGACGAGGTCACTTTGCGCCAGCTGGCCGCAGAGCCGGATATCGCCGACCGTTGCCGCGACCGCCGCGCTTTGGAGCGGCTGTGGGACGTTTGCCAGACGCCAGACTTCCGCAAGACCAGCCATGAAGAGCATCTTCGCCTGACGCGGGAATTCTTCTTCTGGCTGTCGAGCCATGCCCGACGGGTCCCGGCTGACTGGATAGCCGGGCAGCTCAAGCACCTTGACCGCACCGACGGCGAGATCGACACTCTCTCTGGGCGTTTGGCCAGCGTGCGGACGCTAGCCTATGTCGCCAACCGCCCCGACTGGTTGGTGGATGCGGCAGGCTGGCAGGCCCAAACCCGCGCCCTGGAAGACCGCCTCTCCGACACCCTGCACGAAAAGCTCATGGCCCGGTTCGTCGACCGCCGAACCAGTGTGCTGATGCGGGGCTTGCGGGTCCGTGAGGAGATGCTGGCTGGCGTCGCGGACGAGGGCACCGTCACCGTCGAGGGCCAGTATGTCGGGCGTCTGACTGGAGTCAGTTTCGAAGTGGCTCATGGATCATCGATCCTGGAGGAGAAGGCCCTGCGCGCCACGGCCAACGCCGCAGTCGGGCCAGAGATCGCCAAACGCCTAGGCCAGCTTGCGTCCGAACCCGACGAGGCCTTTGCACTCACCCCCACGGGGTCTGTGCTATGGCGCGGCGAAGCGGCCGGTGCGATCAGCGGCGGGACGGCCTTTACCCCAAAGGTTCGACTCTATGGCGACCTCGGTCACGCGGCCCCCCGCGAGCGGGCCCAACGACGGCTGGAAGCCTTCATCGCCGCCGAGGCCGGACGCCGACTGGCCCCACTTCGGCGTCTGGAAACCGCTCTAGCCAGCGGCGCGATCAAGGGTCTGGCCCGGGGTCTGGCCTACCGCCTGATCGAAGCCGGTGGCATCCTCGACCGCGCCGCCGTGCGGGTCGAAGCGAAGGCGCTGAGTCAGGTGGAACGGCGCGCGCTGAAGGGCCTGGGCGTCAGGCTGACAGCCTTTTCGGTCTATTTGCCGGGCCTGCTCAATGCCAGGTCGTTGGCTTTTGCTCAGGGTTTTGTCAGTCGCGATTGGCGACCGGCCAATGATAAGATCAGCGCCCTGCCCTCGCCGTGTCCTACCGCCACCAGCCTCGCCGCTTTCGGCCTGCGCGCTGTGGGGCGCTACGCCGTGCCGGTGGAGGTGCTCGACCAGTTGGACACCCTGCTTCGCGCCGCCCCGACCCAAGGCCAAGCCATGCTGGTCAGTGACCAGATGCGCGAAACCCTCGGTTGGAGTGCGACGGAACTGGCCGACATCCTGCGCGCCCTGAACTTCACCCCAACCGCCAAGCCGAAACCCGGCGAGCCGACGGCTTGGCGCAGACGGGCGGATCGCACCGTCGCCGAACCCGCACTCATGCCGCGTCAAACCTCCCCCTTCGCCGCCCTCGCCGCGCTTAAGGACCGCCCGCCACCCCTCCGCAGACCGCGTCGTCGCCGCAAAACCAAGGTCGCCCAGGCGTGAGCAAGATGTTTTCACCAACGAATTGTGCTATGTACCTCTGATGCGCCGCGATGACGCCCTTCGCAAACTCCGCCAACGCCGAGACCAGCTAGAGGGTGTCGGTGTCTCGCAGTTGTTCCTCTATGGATCGGTCGCCCGCGATCAGGCCGACGCTAACAGCGATGTGGATTTGTTGGTTGAGTCTGCGAGCCCAACCTTCTCGATATTTGACCTCGTCCGCGTGAAAGATCTCTGTCAGCAGATTCTCGGGTCCTCAGCCGACGTGCATCATCATGGTGGCCTAAAGCGCGCTTCGTCCCTTAGGGCCAACATCGCCGCCGAACTCATCCGTGTCTTCTGAACGGCGAGGCGGTCGTTCAGGGACACCAGCGGGAGCTGCCCAGGCTGCTGTGCTCGCTGGTCTTCACGCTGTGGACCTTGTGATCGACGACACCCAGGACTCCTATCTCGGCAATATAGAGCGGCAGCTGGCGGTGGAGCGATTGCTGATCCGGTTTGGCGAAGCGCTAAAGGACATTCCAGACACTACGCTGACGAAGATCGATCCCAACGCTCAATGGTCCGGCCCCAAAGGCTTTCGCGACTTGGCTGCCCATTGGTATGAGGACGGCTTGGATCACGAGCTGATCTGGCGAGCGTTGAAGAGTGATCTCCCAATCCTCGTCTCAGCCTTGCAGACTTGGCTTGCCGCTAGGTCCGCAGATCAGTGAGCGAATCTGCCTCAGTCCGTGCTGATGTCTGGCTCTGGCGGGCGCGCTTCTTCAAGACCCGCAGCCTAGCGGCCAAGGTGCTCGATGACGGCAAGGTCCGGCTGACCCGCGCGGGCCAAGAGACCCGCATCGACAAATGCGCGCGGCCGGTGAAGGTGGGCGACCAGCTCGTTTTCGCTTTCGCGGGAAGGTTGACGGCGATCACGGTGGTCGCGCTGGGTGAGCGTCGTGGCCCTCCGGATGAGGCGCGGGGGCTCTATGCCAAGCTGGAGCCGGACCCCAACTAACCCGCTCATTCCCCCGAAAGCGGGAAACTAGGCTTCTTGTGTTTCGGCTTTTCGATAAAACACCTGGGTCCCCGCGTTCGTGGGGATGCACGGGGAGTGTACCGAAATGAAGGCGAACACGACAGGAAAACCTGAGCCAAGCAGTGCGACCCACCAGATCCCAAGTCAGTCTTGGCTTAGCCCAAATGTGATCGTTAAAGCTTCGGGGATAGAGGGATCGGGGCTCTTTGCTGCGAGTCGAATTGAGGCCGGTGAGATTGTAATAAGCCTAGGCGGAGAACTGATCGATGATGCGGCGCTCCGAGCTCTCGAGCCGCCCTACAGCTCCCTCGTGCTGGATGATGACCTGAACTTGCTTATGGATTCGAGCCATCCAGCAAAATATGGAAACCACAGCTGCGATCCGACTCTCTGGCACCGTGATTCAACCACGATTGTCGCACGCAGAACAGTTGAGATGGGTGAAGAACTGACCATCGACTACGGCACCCACACGCTTGTCGAGTGGTGGTCGATGACGTGCCTGTGCGGAAGTGCAATCTGCCGTGGATCCATTGGCGGCGGAGACTGGCGACTTGAGCACCTGCAGAGGGCTTATGGTGACCACTGGGCAGCGCCGCTTCTGCGGCGCATTCAATTCCGATGAAGCGCATCATCCTGCTCGGCGGTGCGGGAGCCGGAAAATCCACCTTAGCTCGGGCCATTGGGGCTCGGACGGGGCGGCCGGTGATCGTTCTCGATGACCTCTGGCAACCCCATTGGACAGACGCCGAAGTCCCCGCCTTCCGCGAAACCCTGCGCACCCTTCACGCTGACGAAACCTGGGTCAGTGACGGTAATTTCGCGGCCGTCAGCTTTGATGTTCGCTTGCCCCGCGCCGACCTGATCGTCTGGCTGGATCGGCCACGTTGGTCGTCGGCTTGGCGGGCAATAGCTCGGGTGTTTCGCACCGGTGAACCCCACCAGTTTGCGGACCTAGCCAAGGTGCTGGCGTTCATAGGGAACTTCGAGCGGATCAGTCGACCTCGTATTGAAGCCGCCATTGCGGAGCACGGCCCAAACCTGCCGATCATACGACTGAGGGATGATCGCGAGATTGCGTGGTTCCTCGACAGCTTGCCCGCTTGAGGCCATCATCGACCAAAGCATTAGGGGCAATCGATGTCGGGATGGAAAGCTGCGCTCTTGGGTCTTGGCCTCACCGCCCTCGCCTTCTCCGGTCAGGCGCAACCCCGCGAAAACACGCAGTCTGTCGCTGGCCTTAACGCCCCTGCTGAGATCCGCGTCGACCATTGGGGTATTGCCCACATCTATGCGGGCAGTGTGCGCGATGCGTTCTTCCTGCAGGGCTATAACGTCGCTCATGATCGGCTTTGGCAGATCGACCTGTGGCGCAAGCGGGGACTCGGTCTGCTCGCTAAGGATTTCGGCCCAACCTATGTGGCGCAAGACCGGGCCACCCGGCTCTTCCTTTATCGTGGGGATATGACCGCTGAGTGGACCGCCTATGGCCCCGGCGCGAAATCAAATACCCAGGCCTGGGTCGCGGGGGTCAACGCCTATGTTGCCGAGATCGCGGCGGGCAAGGCCCCACTGCCGATGGAGTTCAAGCTGGCGGGCAATGCGCCTGACCTATGGACCGCTGACGACGTGGTGCGCATCCGCAGTCACGGCCTGACCCGCAATGTC
>JANLPX010000279.1:0-1647 GCA_031367485.1 Alphaproteobacteria bacterium
TACCAGATGCTCGCCAGCTCAGGGAAATTGCCAGCCTCGGCGATGACCATCTTAACGATGCCGCCCAGGGGCGAGGTCACCGCCATATGGGCCATCATCGCGGCCATGCTCCGCGCCAGATCGGCAAAGCGCAGGTCGCCCAGCGACATCTGTTGGACACTGGCTAGGTTCGGGCCAACCGCCTGTTCCACCACGGCCCGGAACATGTCCGCCTTGGTGGGGAAATAGAGATAGAGCGCACCCTTCGACACCCCGGCGCGCGCCGCAATGTCGTCCAGCCGCGCGGCGGCAAACCCCTTCTCAGAGAATAATGCGAGCGCCGCCGCGATGATCTCATCAGGGCGATCAGCCTTGCGGCGCTTGAACTTTGGCGGGCCGAGCGGGAGCATACTATCCAATTAATAACTTACTGGTCAGTTATTAGTGTCCCCAAAGCCGACAAAAGGCAAGCACCAGCCGTGGCGAATTTAAGGGAAGAGAATGCAGGGATTAACAGCGCCGGGAATTTCACGGAACGCGGGCGAAACGAATCAGGACCGAATCAGTGACTTCCACCGATTCGGGATTTGTTCCCTACCAGGGATAGTACCGCAAGGCGCGTTAACCACAAATCATATTTCGAAGGCCGTCCCAGCGGGACAAGGACACGCAGCTTGGATGGGCGTTGATCGCACCCCTGAATCGCACCCCGGCCTTGACCTGCCAGACTCGTTTGGCCTATATCGCTGCTCCCGCGCGGGCACCGCTCGCACGATCCTTATTCTTGCCTGGGTAATACAGCCATGTCGCGTCGTTGCGAGCTTACCGGTATCGGTCCGATGGTGGGTCACAATGTGAGCCACGCCAATAACAAGACCAAACGTCGGTTCCTGCCGAACTTGGCCCCGGTCAACCTGGCGTCTGACGTACTGGGCCAGTCGTTCAAGCTGCGCATCACCAATGCGGCCCTGCGCACCATCGATTTCCGCGGTGGCCTGGACCCCTTCCTGGTCAAGGCCAAGGACGAGCAACTCTCGGCCAAGGCCCTGAAGATCAAAAAGCAAGTCAAAGCTAAGATGGCGCAGGCTCTCGCCGCCTAAGACCTAGGCGCTGAGATTACGAAAAAGCCGCCCCACTGGGCGGCTTTTTTGTTGGGGCTATTTCGGGGACAGCTACGCTATTTGACATACAGCGACGCCTAAACCCGTGACTTGGGTTCGAATAGCGTAGCCGTCCCCGAAATAGTCTTATTTCAACACCCCATCAAACAAAGCCACCATCTCGCGCCAATGCCGCTCAGACGCGTCAAAATCATAGACCGGCATGTCCGGCGGAGCGTAGCCGTGCTTGGCACCGCGATAGATGGTGACCTCTGCGTCCACACCGGCGTCCTTGAGCGCCGCATCCAAGCGCGCGCATTGGGCGTGGTCGAAGCCGCGGTCTTCGTCGGCCCCGGCCACAAGAATCTTGGCCTTCATGTGCGGGGCCAGCAGGTGGGGGCTGTCGGGGGCGTCGGTGGCTAGGCCACCGCCGTGGAAGGCCGCGCCCGCTGCCACTCGGTCGGGAAAGGTGCCGGCCGCGCGCAGCACTAGCGCGCCGCCCATGCAATAGCCGGTGACGCCGATCTTACTGCCCTTCACCTGCGGCTGAGCCGACAGGAAATCGAGG
>JANLPX010000389.1:0-2933 GCA_031367485.1 Alphaproteobacteria bacterium
CGATATACGAGTCCCAGTCTCCAACGACGGTTGCACCGGGCATAGCCGACTTCGAACGCCCAGCCACATAGACCGACCCGTCCGCGCCGAACGCTAGGTTCGTAGCCTCGTCATCGAGCCGAGCCCCTCTGCGTTGGGTCCAAGACTCTTCGCCCGCTTCGTTGAAGACTGTAACGAAACTATCTGAATTTGCGGCGTATTGTCCCGCTTCGCCTGAGTTCAATGCCCCGTCTGTCGCGCCACCTAGCCGCCCTGTAACCTTACCAGCGACGGCGATCTGACCATCGGCCGAAACGGCCAGAGCGAGTCCGGACGCCTCGGATGCTGCACCTAGCGTGCGGGAATAGACAAGTTTTCCGGCAGAGTCGTACTTTTGTAACGCAACGTCTTGAGTGCCCTTGATGGCCTCGCCAGCCGTCTTCCCAGTCACGTCGGCTAAGACATAGACAGAACCGTCAGGTCCAATTTGCGTAGCCCGGATTGTCCCTGCGGTTTTCTCAACATCGCGCGACCAAACCTTTCCATCCACCCAGTTCAGATCACCATCAACGCGGGGAGGCGCGCCGAAGGTGCCCGTCTCGGTCTGAAACTTCAAGATTTGCCGCTGGGTCACCCCGTCCTTGGTGGCTGGTTTGTTGTCGGGATCAGGGTTCCCAACGCCTTGCGCCAGATAGATCGCCGGTGCCGTGTCAGCGGCCGAGAATGTCACGGTATCGCCGGAGTCCACCTTGACATTCAGCGCCCAGGAATCCGGGTTTGTCCCGACCTTTATGACCGTTTTACCAGCGAGAATCGTTCGGTCTCCACCCGGAATTCGAGAGGTTGCCAGGCGCGTACCAACCCCCTCCGCGATCAGCTTATCGTTGATGAAGGTAACCACGTTACCAAGCGAGCGCGGTGTCGCTCCCATATCAGCCAGATCAATCGCAATATCATGATCCGTACCCGCCCTGCGGATGTGGATATTGAACTTTACCTCACCTGTGAGCGAGGCGATCTCTGCTGAAACGTCGCCGCTTACCAGAGGTGGCGTTATATAATTTGCTAGTGTCTTTACAACAGTTGCACCCGACTTCGCGAGTGCCTGGACGTCGCCCTGGACGACCCTAATCTTGTCTAGATCAAGACTTTGAGTATAGGCGTTGACTTCGAGCAGACCGCTATTGAATACCGCTTTGATTTTCTCTTTTTGAGCTGTGGTAAGGCCCTTGGCACCGATCTGATCGGCGACGCCAGAAAGCGTATTAAGCCCTTGAAATAATGCAAAGAGTTTCTTGTAGTCTGCGCTTGCGCCCGGCAAGTCTAACTTTGCAGCGCTCTCATCAATGAGCTTCCGCCCCTGCATGGCGCTCTTAACGGTTTCGGTCAGCAAGGCAGGTGAATTTGCCGCAGTTTGCCTTGCAGTCGCGGCCCATGGCGCGGTCGGCGCGTATTTGGGGGCCGAGCTATAGCCCTGGCTTAACCCAGAACCCAAACCGGCGCGGGAGTTGTAATAGTCCGACAGGAGCGAGGGGTCGAAATTGACAATCATGGCTCTGCGCACCCGACCAATTTGGTCTTACCCAACTATGCGTTGGGTTGGGCTGACAACCGGTTAAAGCCTCGAGGCTTAGTCGAGAAATATCGCATTTCTCTCAGTGGCCTGCGGCGTCTCTACTGCCTGAATAGGGACAAGATGACCTGAGGTGCCTGATTGGCGATCGAAAGCGCTTGAGTTCCTAATTGCTGCTGCACCTGTAAGGCCTGCAGGTGCGCACTTTCCTTAGCCAAGTCAGCGTCAACGAGATTGCCCACACCCGAGGTCAAAACGTCGGTGAGCTTGGACACAAACTTATTGTGGGCTTCAATTTGCTTGGCCTGAGCACCTAGATTTCCCAGGGATTGGTTCACGTTCGCTAGTGACGCGGTCAAACCGGTCAACGCGGCCTGGGCCAGGGTTACGGTCGAAATCGATGACGTGGCTGCCAACGTTATTATAGCTCCACCCAGGCTCATATTCTGACCCGAGAGGGTAATGTAGGCATTGGCGTCAGCGTTGGACAGGAAACGAATTGATCCCGTCGTACCATCCAAAATATCAGCGCCGTCAAAGCTAGCGTTTTGAATAACTTGGGTGATTTGGCGTAGTATCGAACGATAATCGCTGTTCAAGGCGCTCCGGGATGTGGCGTCTAGCGAAGGATCCTGAGCGGCAATGACCTTCTCTTTCATCTGAACGAGTAAGTCGGAAACTGATTCACCGGCTGTCAGAGAGACCTCTGCGATCGAGGTCGCACGATCCAAGCTCATCTTTACCGCTGCGAGGGCACCGATGTCCGCGCGCTGCCCCTGCGCGATGGTCCAGATGGAGGCGTTGTCTTTCGCGTTGGCGATCTTCAAGCCAGTATTGATGTGGCTTTGAACCATCTCTAACGCATCGTTGGTTTTGTTTAGGTTTTGCAGCGCGTTCATCGCCGAGCGGTTTGTATGGACGCTAATTGTCATGCCCGGGCTCCTTGGCGCGCCGGGCGAACTTGTCGATCTGGTTGACCGAGTCGTGTCGCCGCAGCCGTTCTTTAACGGAAGCTATGCAGACATGGTGTCCAGATGGTTAACGCGCACATGATTGCGACCGCCCGCGGCACGCCGGGACGGCTCAGATATCAATAGAACCCGTCGAGTTAGTCCCTAGATTAGGCCTTCGCGCGGATAATCTGGCCGGCGTGGTAGGCCGCTTCGTCCTGCATTTTCACGACATCGTCACGCGGATATCGAGCAATAGTTTCCCCGGTCACTCGGTTGATAGTCTTGTAGATGTAGGAATTTCCATCGCTTTCAATGACCAGTCGCAAGTCAGCTGCGTCAACAACTCCGGTGGCAATCTGCGAGGCTAAGCTGCCGGTCCCCGTCTGGGGCAATGTCAGCGGCTGGCGGTCCTGCGTCATATCGTGGGA
>JANLPX010000416.1:0-1502 GCA_031367485.1 Alphaproteobacteria bacterium
TTGTAGCGATCCAGCGTCTTCTTCTCATCGCACCAGGCGATGGCGTTTTCCCAGACATTCAAGGCGTCATCCAGGTGGGGCTCTTGCTCCAGATAGCCCATCTTGATGCCGTCGGCGGCCTTGGCCTCGCCGTTAAACTCCTTGTCGATCCCGGCGATGATCTTCAGCAGGGTGGACTTACCCGAGCCGTTGACGCCGACCACGCCGATCTTGGCGTCGGAATAGAACGACAGCCAGATGTTCTCGAACACCTTCTTGCCGCCGGGATAGGCCTTGGTCAGGCCCTGCATCTGGAAAATATACTGCTGCGCCATGGGGCGACGGGCTCGCTTAGCTGGAATGAAAGATTGGGGGCGGGAGATAGCGCTCGCAGGGCCCGGGCGCAATCACGCTGTCTTATCTTGCCCACAAACTCCTTCTCCCCTTGCGGGAGAAGGTGGCCGCCGAAGGGCGGTCGGATGAGGGGTTTTGCTCTGCTCCCAGCTTGCACTCCAGCATGCCAACCTCCGCTTTCCGAGGAACCCCTCATCCGTCATGCCTTCGCATGACACCTTCTCCCGCAAGGGGAGAAGGAAAACGCCGCAATACGGTGGCAGTTGCGCGTGCCAGTTGTAAGGCAAAATTGGCTGCGGAACCTTCACATCACAGACTTGGAACTGAATCTCGACTGTCGCAATCCCCGGTTACCCGGTCCCGGTTGCGCGGGACGAACCCGTGCCGTCATCCGGGGATAGATTATGAGACGTCAACTTCTGGCCTGCGCCAGTGCCGCCGCCATCGCGCTTGTCGCGGGTTCAGCCTATGCCGCCGATGCGGTCGCTGCCTCTGATGCCACCAGCGAAGTCGAAGAAGTGGTGATCTACGGCAAGGGGGAAAGCCGCCAGGTCCAAACCATTCAACCCCAAGAGATCGAGCGCGCCGCGCCGGGTACCAGCCCCATCAAGCTGGTGGAAAAGCTGCCCGGCGTGAACTTCCAATCGGCCGACGCGTTCGGGTCCTACGAGTGGTCGACCCGCATCTCAATCCGCGGGTTTGTGCAGCAGCAGCTGGGCTTCACCCTGGACGGCATTCCGCTGGGCGACATGAGCTATGGCAACAATAACGGGCTGCACATCAGCCGCGCCATCATGTCCGAAGACCTGGGCGGCGTAGAGTTAGCGCAGGGCGCTGGCTCGCTGGAGACGGCTTCAACTTCTAACCTGGGTGGCGCGCTAAAGTTCACCAGCCGCGCACCAAGCGACCAATTTGGCGTCTTGGTGGCCCTGACCGGGGGTTCCAACAACACCATGCGTGGCTTCGCTCGCGTTGACAGCGGTGAGCTGCCGACCGGCACCCGCGCCTACCTATCCTATGCCAACCAGAAGGCAGACAAGTGGAAGGTTCAGGGCGAGCAGAAGCAAGAACAAGTCGATTTCAAGATCGTGCAGGCGATTGGCCCAGCCAACGTCACCTTCTTCTATGATTGGTCCAGCCGCCAGGAGAACGACTACCAAGACCTATCG
>JANLPX010000422.1:0-11091 GCA_031367485.1 Alphaproteobacteria bacterium
ATGCCGTCCGAGGACGTTGCCATCGGCGTCTTCGCCGGTGATTTCGTAGACGAACAGGTCTTGCGTGATGATCACTTCACCTTCCAGACCCACGACCTCGGTGATGTGCGTGATACGGCGTGAACCGTCGCGCAGACGAGCGGCCTGAATGATCACATCCACTGATCCGACGATCATTTCGCGGATGGTGCGCGAAGGCAGGCCATAGCCGCCCATGGTAATCATAGATTCGACGCGGCCGATGGCCTCGCGCGGGCTGTTAGCGTGCAGGGTGCCCATGGAGCCGTCGTGGCCGGTGTTCATGGCTTGCAACAGGTCGAAAGCTTCTGGTCCACGGACCTCGCCGACGATGATCCGCTCTGGGCGCATCCGCAGGCAGTTCTTGACCAGATCACGCATGGTGATCATGCCCGAACCCTCAAGATTCGCCGGGCGAGTTTCCAGGCGCACCACGTGGGGCTGCTGGAGTTGGAGTTCGGCGGCGTCTTCGCAGGTGACGACCCGCTCGGTCGGATCGATGAAGGCCGTTAGGGTATTGAGCAGGGTGGTTTTGCCAGAGCCCGTACCGCCCGAGATGATCAGGTTACAGCGACAGGCTCCGATGACGCCGAGAACGCGCGCGCCTTCCGGACTGATGGACGCGTAGTCCACCAGGTTCTTCATGGTCAGCTTGTCTTTTTTGAACTTTCGGATGGTGAGCGTCGGTCCATCCAGCGACAGAGGCGGGGCAATGACATTGACGCGTGAACCATCGGGCAGGCGCGCGTCGCAGATTGGGGAGCTCTCATCGACCCGGCGGCCAACTTGGCTGACGATCCGCTGACAGATATTCATAAGCTGGGCGTTGTCGCGGAACCGCACATTGGTCAGCTGAACCTTGCCGTTCACCTCGATGAACACCCGCGTGGCACCATTGACCATGATGTCGGCAATGTCGTCGCGGGCCAGCAGGGGCTCCAGCGGGCCATAGCCCAAGACGTCATTGATGATGTCCTGAACCAGGGTGTCCTGTTCGGCCACCGACATCGAGACGTTTTTGATCGCCACCAGCTCGGCGACGATGTCGCGGATTTCTTCACCCGCCCGCTTGGTGTCGAGCTGAGCTAATTGCGACAGGTCGATCGTGTTGATCAAGGCATTAAAGATCGTGGTCTTGGTGGCGTGATAATAGTCGGACTGTTCACGAACAACCTGGGTCGGACCCTGGGCGGCGCGCAGTTGGTCAAAACCTGATGTGGCCTTGGGTCCCGCTGCTGGCCCGCCGGCCTTTGGAACGGCTGCCGCTGCAGGTGAGGGCACCGCTGCGGCGGGTTCAATGCGCTGGGGACGCGTGGCGATGGGTGCCGCTTCGCTCGCAGAGGGGGGCGGGCTTTCCGTTGGCGCAGCCCGGGCGGGGCTGTCGGTGGGACGCTTTCCAAACATCTATTTGCGCTTGAAGAGGCCGGAGAGCAGCGAGGCCTTCTGTTGCGGTGGAGGATCGCGCCGGGCAATCTGTTGGGCCAGATCATCGATGCCTTCGGTGGATCGCGATTTTGGCCCGACCTCGGAAAGCATTTGTCCGTTGTTCGCTGCCTGACCAAACAATTTGGGATCAAAGGGCAACACCAGAGACGGTGTTAGTCCCAAGGCCTCACCGAAGTCCTTGATCGGAATTTCTGGCCGACCGGGCACCCCGACTTGGTTCAAGACGAGCCGGGGTGGGGCGTCGTTGGGCCTGGCCCTACGAACCAGATCAATCATGTTCTTGGCATTGCGCAGCGAGGCCAGGTCTGGCGTCGCGACGATTACCAAATCATCGGACGATAGGAGTATTTTGCGTTTCCATGCCGTCCAAACGTGCGGCAGATCGAGGACCACGAAGGGTGCCGCGGAGCGGATCTTTTGAGTGACCTCCTCATAGGCTTCGGGTCCGATGTCATACTCGACGTCTAACAAGGCCGGTGCGGCAAATAGGGACAACCGCTCGCTGCAACGCGCCATCATGCGGTCCATGAGGACCGGGTCGAGACGATCCGGCTGGGTCAGGGCATCGGCAATGCCCTGAACAGGATCTTGATTGAAGTCCAATCCCGCCGTACCGAACGCTAGGTCGAAGTCGACCAGGACAGCGCCGGTCTGCAGGCGCTCACTAATCGAGTGGGCCACATTGTGGGCGATGGTCGACGATCCCGAGCCGCCTTTGGCACCGCAGAACGCGATCTGACGGCCGACAAACGGAGCCGAGGGGTCGGAGTAGAGTGTGGTGACCGCGCGAACGATCTGTAGTGGATTAAACGGGGGGACCAAATATTCCGAAACGCCCCGACTCATCAGCTCGCGGTAAAGGGCGATGTCGTTGGCGGCCCCCAGCACGACCACCTTGGTGCCAGGATCGCAAACCTCGGCCAGTTGGTCGAGCATGGTCAGCAGTTCGGCGGCGGTGTCGCGGCTTTCGACCATCACCAGAGAGGGTGTCGGCTGCGTTTGATAGAGATCACGTGCGGCCGCCAGACCACCTGGCCGCACGGCGACGACTGTACGTTCCATCCGGCGATCGGAGGCTGCGCGCTCTGCGACCTCGGCAGTTTCCGCTCCAGCAGTGAAAATGTGGATCGTGATGCGCGGGAGGGTGACCTCGCCAATGGCGCTCTCGGCCCGCGCGATCAGGTCTTGGACGTGGTTTGGCGCTGAACTGGCCGGGGTATGTTCGTCCACCTCAGCCAAATGTGGCGTAGGTTCAATGGCCGGTTCGGCGACAGAATAAAGGCCCTCGTCCTCGTTCTCGTCCTCTAGCGCCGTCGGTTCATCATCTGGCGGGAGTTCAGCGGCCCAAGGGTCGGCGGCAGGCGCGGTGAACTCGTCATCGGCCTCATAGTCCAGATCAAACGCATCGGCTTGGGGTTTCATGGTCTCTTGCCCCACTTCACTTTACAGCCTGCGCAACAGAGCCCTTGGCTTGCTCGTCTTTCTCAGACGAGGTCACCTTGCCCTGGCGGTATTTACTTAGAACTTCCATCCGGCGACCGGCGTCGATCGGCGTGGTGTCGCTGGCCCCCATCAGGTCGGCGGGATTAGCCACTTGGGCCGCCATATTGGCCGTGGTCGCGCAGCCGAAATTCTTCTGAACGTCATTGGTCATCGACCGCGCGAGGTTCGACCAGGACTTCCCGCAGGTGGGAATCACAGCCTGGACGCGGTGAAAGGACAGTTTGAGCGTGGCATTGGGTTCGGTCGCGCTGTCATAGCCGGTGATCAGCAACCGATCTGCTGGTACACCCTGATTGATCAGGAAGGTACGGGCACTTTCGGTGGCACGAAATGCGGCGGCAGCACCAGGACCACCGGTCGGTGTCCGAAGTGTAATTGCGCCGCCCTCAGCTTGCGCCCAATCGTCGGCGAATTGCGCCAGGGCTTGCTTCTGCGCGGGCGAAATCCCCTGGGCATGGATCGCTAACCTGACCTCGGGCTCACTCTCAACGGTCTTGAATTGGTAGTGCTCCGTTGGCGTGAGTGCCTTGTCGACGCGGTCCGGAATAGGGGTCGCGCAGGCCGCGAGGCCCATCAGGGCCGAGAAGGCCAGACCACGGGAGAGGTTTGACAAGCGGGTCATTCGATCACGTAGCCATACGGCCCCTGATAGGTGCGGCCCGTCTGGGGCTGCGATTTGGTCTTGTAGGCTTGGTTCAGTTGACCCAGCAGGATGGTGGCCGGGTCATTGGCGATCCGCAGGCCGTCCACAGGGGTCTGGAGTTTATTGGGGTCAATCGCCTGGACGATGTAGGGCGTGACGATGACGACTAACTCTGTCTCGCCCGACAGATAATCGCGTGAGCGGAACAGGCTACCCAGGACCGGGAGGGTCGTCATGCCGGGCACACCGTCGAGGTTCTGTTTGGTCTCTTCCTTCAACAGGCCCGCAATCATCATCGCGCCGCCTGAGGGCAGCTCGACGCTAGTTTCTGCGCGACGAACATTCAGGGCCGGAATGGTAAGGGCCGTGCCAGTGTTCGTGGTGCCCAGGGTGAACGCGCCGGTAGTGCTGAGCTCAGAGACTTCGGTCGAGATCTTCAGGGCGATGCGACCCGATGATAGGACCACGGGTGTAAAGCCAAGGCCGACGCCGAAGGGTTTATACTCAATGGTCACCCGGCCTTTTTCGTCCTGGGCCACAGGGATGGGGAATTCACCGCCGGCTAGGAACTTGGCGGATTCGCCGGAGACGGCCGTCAGGTTTGGCTCTGCCAAGGTGCGAACCAGGCCTACCCGCTCAAAGGCCTTGATGGTCGACTCGGCTTGGTTGAGGCCGGGCTTGCCCGCGGTATCCTTGACCGTAGCGGTATTCCAGTTGCTGGCTTGGGTCGCGTCGCGCACCACGATCGGGCACTTGTCGCTGGGCTGCCAGCCAGGGCCGAGGCAGGGGGTCAGAAGCTCTGGCTGTTTGGTCGTATCGAGCTTGTAGCCGCTGGAAATTCCGCCCAATAGCGAGCCGTTGACGCCAAATGTTGCTGCGGTCCCGAGCAGATACTGAGGTTCGCCAATTTGGTTCAGGACGGCTGACAGGTTGAAGCCCAGCTGCTTGATGACGTTGCGCTGCATCTCGACAATGCGGACTTTCAGCATCACCTGGTCTTTGCCGGCTATGCTGAGCATGTTCAGAACCCGCTTGCCGTCGGGGTCGAGCTGACTGGCCATCGCGGTCTTGGCGATCTGCAGCGCCTTATCAGCGTCACTTAGATTGGCGACCTGACCCGACAGGACGATGCTGTCGTTAATGGCGTCGACCTTGACGTTGGCATTGGGCAGGATGCGATTGATGGTCTGGGCGATGGCGGATCCATCCTGATCGACCCGGATATTCAGGGACAGGACCCGGCGACCGGCGGCGTCGAAGAATACCGCATCTGTGGTTCCAGCCCGTTGGCCCAGGATGAAAATCCGCCGCGGACTGCGTAGTACCGCCTCAGCCACGCTCGGATTGGTCACCAAGACATCACGAACATCAACCGGCAGATCGATAATGGCAGATTTGCCGCGCGGGACAGACAAGGATTGTGAAGTTGCACCGGGCGCGCCCAGATCAATACGAATGCCGTTTTGGCCGGCTGAACTCGATCGCGTGACAGCCTCAGACTGCGCGATAGCCACCCCGGCGGGGGGCAGGATCGTCGCGGCCAACGCGACCGCGATGATGAGAAGCTTGCGTGACATCATTGAATACCAACCTCGGCGGATTGGCCGCCCCGATAGACCTTCAAGCCGGTGGTGCCGCGCTGAGCGACGCCGGGTCCCGCGCCGCCGCCCAAGTCAGCATAGGATCGTAGGACTAGTTGCATCTCGCCCTGCGCCTTACCCCTGGCCAAGATCAGGGTGTCTGATGCCGGCACTTCAAGAACCGCCAATGCGCCCACGATGGCCTTGGCATCCTTTTCGGCTTCCGGTTTTTGATCGATTGCCAGCACCCGAAGATTGCGCATCAGGGTCTCACTGGTGAAACCTTTGCCTTCCGGGCCCGGTCGGCTCTGAAGGACATCGACGCGGTCACCGGGCAGGATAAAGCCCCCTGCGGCGGTCTCAGCGTTTACGGGAATGGACATGGCGCGCATGCCCGGCAGCAGGACGACAGCCATGTAGTTGCTGCCTCCAGCGCGAATAACTTTACGCGCCGTGATCGGCTCGCCGGAAATAAGCGCCTCTTTAACGATGCCGCCGTCGAAGGCTTGCATCGGCCCGGCAGCCAGCACGAGATCTTGCGTAACTTGCGCGGCCTTCTTGGCCACCTTCTCAGTTGCTGAAACCGGCGGCGGCGCGGCGACCGCGCCATTGGTCACGAAGGTCGGATTTAGGGCATCCATCGGCCAGTCCTGCCAGCTCATATCGGCGGCGCTGATCCGGAACCCGACGGCCATGTCGTGCTTGGCCACAAGAACTTGAGCCATGGGTTTAACGGGGGCAACTGCAACCACAGCGACGGGTGGCGGCTTCTTGGGTGTCACCATGCCGCGGACCATGAAGGCCAAGACAATGGCCGCCAAAGCAGCAAGGGCGATGATGGCTAGACGGACAGCGCTCATAAGCGACCCGAAACTCCCGCAAAGCGGATCAACAGCGGCCCGTCACTCTTTGCAGCGACACGCACGACTCGGACTTCCGACCTTTTGTCGGCAAGCTGACTTCTGCCTCCAGCTTGGTTAACGCGGGGCTAAAGGTCATGCATCAGGCCAGGGACTGGAACAGGGTCGAGCTTGGGAAGGCGGCCAAGGCACCCACCGCGATGGCAACGCCGTAAGGCACGTTCTCTCCGGGTGTCGCCAGGCGGCCGAACCACTGTGGTCCGGTCTGGACGTAGGGGCGAACCCAAAGTGAGCGCAGACCTAAGAGGGCAAGCGCAAGGCCACCGCCCGCAACGCCCGTCACCGCAAGAAAAATAAAGCCAGCTGGGACGCCGAGCCAGAGCCCAGCAGCGGCAAACAGCTTGGCGTCACCGCCGCCGATCCATCCCAAGCCGAACATCACCATGCCGAGCACCAAGGCGATGAAGCCAATCCCAACGTGGGTAAGAACAATGCTGAGCGGAATGCCAAGGATCAGTGCGGTCGGCACAAAGGCCAAGGCCAGGGCCACCGAAATCCAATTGGGGATCGTGTAGCTGGTAACATCTTGTAGCGCGGCCACGATGACCAGGGCGGGAAAGATGCCGATCAAGATGAGGGCTGGCGTCATGTGCGGGTCCGGCGCGAGTGGAGCGGTCTAGCTGTCCAGCATGACAGGGCTAAGTGAACGGAGCATTGAAATGCGAAAAGGCCGCGACGCTTGCGCGTCGCGGCCCCTGCGATTCCGGGTAGACGAACCGCTTATTGCGGCATCGCCGTCGAAATCTTACCGAAGGTGCCGGCGATCTTGCCCGACAAGGTGTTCATCGCAGTGATGAGAACAACGGCGATCAGGGCGGCGATCAAACCATATTCAATGGCCGTGGCACCGGATTCGTTCTTTAGGAAGCGCGTGACAAACTTAGACATATTCATTCTCCTTGGTTAGCGAGCAGACTATTGAGGCCCCAAGCCGTTTTGGCCTGCTCACCTCGAATTCGCATGACCGTTTTCGCTCATCTCGTTTAATTTCGAGTAAACAACAGAGTATTGATTGAAATTTTTATATGGTTTACTTGAGTTTACTATTATCAACTGTTAACCATGTTGACTAGATTGATGCATAAATGGGGATTTTACCTAATGATTCTCGCGCGCGCGTGAGTCACCCGAAATTTAGCCTTTATTGACCATTCTGGCGGACTCTTGATCGCGAAGATAAATTGGATCCGTCCCATGCGCCGTCGAATTTCGAGCCTCGCTGCCATCTTGTTGGTGTCGTTGACCGCCACGCCAGGCCATTCCGGCGAGAGTTTCACCGTGGCGATTGATCAGAGCGCCCCGATATCGCTGCCGGCTGGCGCTCAGAAGATAATGATTGGCAACCCGGCGATCGCCGACATCAATGTATTGGATGCGCGAACCGCAGTCCTGCTCGGCCGTTCATTCGGCGCGACCAATGTCTTGGTCTTGGATGCGCGCGGTCGCACCCTGATGGAGCGCCAGGTGGTTGTATCCTCACCCGACGTTAATCGGATCTCCGTCTATCACAGTGATCCTCTCGGTCTCTACGGACAGAAGGTCGAGAACTTCACCTGTTCCCCGCGGTGCGAACGGACCCCGATGCCAGGCGAACCTGAGATCGACTACAATCGGTACGGCGTTGGCTATGTCGCCTACAATGCCAAGGCAACGGATGCGAGAACCTCGGGTGGTTCAGCAAAACCCGCGCCTTAAACCTCCGATTCAGCAAGCTGGTGTATTCTACCTCGACCAACTGGTTTCGAGGACGTCATGTCGCGACCCCGCTTTTCTGCATTGGCCGGTCTGAAACGCTTCGCGCACGCTGAGCGTGGTGCCACCGCTGTTGAGTTTGCCATCATCGCCCTGCCCTTTCTGGTCTTGTTGTTTGGGATCATTGAACTGGGGATGGTGTTCCTCGTCTCCGTCACCCTGCAGAACGGCACCGACAACGCGGCTCGAAAGCTTAGAACTGGTCAGTTCCAAACGAGCGGCGCGAACACGAAAGCCGATTTCAAAGTCCTAGTCTGCAACAACATGAGTTGGCTGCAAACAGCTTGCTCGTCGCAGCTTACGGTCGATGTGCAGACCTTCGCGACGTTCAACAATCTCAGCGCCACTGGTCAGGTGAACCCGACGACTTTCAATCCTGCCGCCACATGTTGGTCGTCTGGCCAGCCGGGCGACATCGTCTTGGTTCGTACCTTCTATCAGTGGGATATTTTCACGCCTCTGCTCAATTCCGCCTTGGTGAATATGGGTGGGGGAACCGGTAAGCGGCTGATCAGCGCGGCTACCAGCTTCCGTAATGAACCTTGGTCATCACAAACGCCCGTGGGTGCTGCATGCTAAATCGGTTTGTCTCTGATCGTCGCGGCACCGCTGCAGTCGAGTTCGCCTTCATAGCGCCCCTGATGATCTTACTCTATTTTGGGATGGCAGAGCTGACTCAGGGCATGATGGCTGATCGTCGCGCCAGCCATGTGGCCTCAAGTATCGGCGACCTGGTAGCCCAAGATACGCAGATCAATCAGACCGGCATCGATGACGTCTTCAAGGTCGGCAAGGCTATTGTGGCTCCGTTCCCCACAGCGTCTCTGTCTATGCGGGTGACCAGTGTAAAGGCTGATGCTGGCGGCACACCTCAGGTCACTTGGAGCAAGGTGTCAGGCGGAGGCTATGCGGCTTTGACCGGCGCGATTGCGGGCTTACCAGCTGGATTGATTGCCGCCAATGAGAGCGTGATCATGGCTGAGACGACCTACATCTATACCTCTGCTATCCAAAAAACGATGACCACGCCGATCACCTTCAAGCAGAAATACTACCTCAAACCGCGCAAAGGCACTGAGGTCCTCTGGTCAACCAGCTGATCTGACCAACACCTGATCAGTGTAGGTCTCGGCCACTAGACTAAAGGGATGACCATCTAGGGTTTCGAGTACCGCGCGGAGATGAAAAATCTCCCCTGGGTCGCTAGATGCAGCCGAGGTTGACCAGTCTGTGGAGAGGGTGCGCCGCCTGTAGTCCAAGCCCTGAACGACGACTCCGAAAGGTGTGTCTGTCTCGCGCAGTTGTTGGTTCATCGCCTGGGTTAAACGCCCGCGTCGATACCAGTTGTCGGCCCTCAACAACACGCGGTCTCCGAGAACAAGCTCTACCCGGCGATGGACAATCCGCTCCAAAGGATTGGAGGTTAGTATCCTGCGATCCAAAGATCCAATCTCAACTTCCCCAGAGATTTTGCGGGCGAGAATCGTGACGCCAGGGTCTAAGCCATGGTGATCGCACCAGGTCTGTAGCGTCGTTGTAGCGCTGGGGTTGGTCAGTAACTGGGCGTGCAGCTGCGCAATCTGAGACTGCGCCTGCTGCCAGGTTAGGCTGGGCTTGGGAGCAGCCAGAGCGTCGGTCAAGCGACAACCGCCACGGGCGTCTTTGGTTTCAGGAACCATTCTGCGATCAGGAATTGAATGGGAATCCAGAGTCCAATGAACTGCGGCACGCGGAGAAGCCCAAATTCCAGTGCAATCAACCCAGCGGCAAAGGCAACGCCCGGAGAGGCCGCGCGAACCACGCGGTACCAGCGCTCTCTCGTAGACATTCCGCCGATCAAGCGACCGCCGTCTCGCGACGAGACTAGGATGAGTGCGATTAGGCAAAGGGACGTCAGGACTAGGTCCAAGCTGTAGATCCGCCATCCCATGGAATTGAACCAGGCCCCGCTGATTAGACTTGAGGCAAAGGGCAGCAGGCAAACGGGGGCCATGAACACCAAATTGACCACCGCGGTCAGCCAGTCAAACCGTGCGAGTTTTCGCATCATGCTCATGTGCGAAAGCCAGAGAACCGCGACCACAGCAAAGCTCACTGCAAATGCGATGAGATGATTGCCGATTTCAACAAAGGCCTCTCGTGCATCTGCGGTCTGTGGTGGCTTGAGTTCTAGCGCCAGTAGGGTGAGAACGATGGCGAACACAGCATCAGTGAAGAACAACATGCGGTGTAACAGGCGTTCGTCGTCCGACTCGTGTTTTTCGTTCGGTTCCATCTCGCAGGTCTCACCCTTGTCGCGCGGTCTCTGGTAACGCCTTGGGTCTGCACCTGTCGAGGCATGACGATTGCCTTCGGCCCTAGAAACGCTGAACCTGGGCTGGAATGAGGCTTTGGGGATACATATGAAATACGCTTACGCCGCTCTGGGCCTTGCTGCTGTGTTGCTGACGACTGGACAATCCCACGCCCAGCCAGCCGGCCCGCGTGTTGCCACTCCGGCTGATTTTGCGCCAGAAATCGCCCGATTTGTGGAACAAGATGCCGTGGTGATGCCTCCAGCTTGCGGGTTTCTATTTGTCGGCTCGTCCTCCGTTCGGTTCTGGCGGGGTTTGGGTGCTGACATGGCCCCTTATGCGGTGATCAATCGCGGGTTTGGCGGTGCCCGGATCAGCGACGTGAACTTCTATTTTGACAAGGTGGTGACACCCTACCGCCCACGGGCCATCTTCTTCTACGCTGGGGAGAACGATCTCTGGGCAGGAGCCAAGCCTGAAGACGTAGTGTCAGACTTCCAGCGGTTTTTGGACTTAAAGACCCAGAATCTGAAAGGTACGCCGGTGTATTTCATTTCGCTGAAGCCTTCCAAACAGCGGGAAGCACAGTTCGATCTACAGAGTCAGGTGAACGCTCAGTTCAAGGCCATGGCCAAAAAACGTAGTGACCTGATCTATGTCGACGTGGTGCCAATCATGCGCGATCGCGGGGTCCCCAAGGAAATATTCATCGGCGATGGCCTGCACATGACACCCGAAGGCTATGCTCTGTGGACGAAGGTTGTGCGCCCGGTGGTTGAGCGCAACGCCGCCAGCAAGCAGGTTTGCCCCAAGCCTTAACGCTTGGCAGCGGTCGCTTTTGGGTTATCGTTGTTCACATGACCGCTCGACAGAGGCGGCTTGGAGGAACGGCCTATGAAGTTCACTTGGTTCAATCTGATGCCATGGCCCTATCT
>JANLPX010000450.1:0-8438 GCA_031367485.1 Alphaproteobacteria bacterium
GTCC
The DNA here is from genome assembly GCA_031367485.1 of Alphaproteobacteria bacterium. Classification (GTDB taxonomy): domain Bacteria; phylum Pseudomonadota; class Alphaproteobacteria; order Caulobacterales; family Caulobacteraceae; genus Phenylobacterium. Next base: position 5 of record JANLPX010000450.1, read on the forward strand.
TCTGCGACCCCCACCGCCTCATCCTTTATGGCGGCAAGCCCCTAATGCCAGCCACAGTCGAGAGCCCCTACATCATCCGCGTCGCCATCGCCCTCTTCATGCTGGCCGCCAGTATCGAGGGTGAATCCATGATCCTCAACGCGGCGCCTATCCAGAGGGCACATCCTAGATTTGTTGAAAATCTCAATGCCTTAGGGGCAGATGTTGAGTGGGTGGCGGGAGATTGAACCTCGCCGCTGATATCGTGACAGCCCGCCTCCGTTTGCGGCGCGCGCGGGCCGACGACCTAGACCCTCTGCATGCGATGCTTAGTAACCCGGCTGCCATGCGCTATTGGTCGAGCCTGCCGCATGCGGACCTTGCCAAAACTCAAGCCTGGCTGGAAGGCATGATCGAGGCACCAGCCGATACTAGCGACGACTACATCATTGAGTATGAGGGGCGTGTGGTCGGGAAGGCCGGTTGCTGGCGCATACCGGAGATCGGCTACATCTTACATCCCGATGCGTGGGGCAAGGGTCTAGCCTTTGAGGCCCTGACCGCAGTTATTCCTCATGTTTTCGCGACCTTTCCAATCGACGTGATCACGGCAGATGTCGATCCGCGCAATATCGCGTCGCTGGCATTGCTGGCCCGCCTGGGATTTCAAGAAACCCATCGCACTCAGCGCACATGGCTGATCGGTGAAGAGTGGTGCGATAGCGTCTATTTATCCCTGGACAGACCTAGTTCTCGCTGAGCCATATTATTGCAATAATTCAATTCTCTAGGGGCCGAGGTTGAAAGGGCCACAGGAGACCGATGCTTGGAATCAAGCCGAAGGCGATTTGCGCCGCAAGACCGATCCCTCCGGCTGGGGTCGAATAGGCTGCTAAGAATTCGGCGATCGACTGGCCAAATAGCAGCGCTGAGAAGCCGACTTCTGCCGCGACGAGACAGGCAAAAGCGACGCCCCCCATGATCAGCCGATGGCCGACAATCTCTGGCACATCAAAGTGTCGAACACACCGGCCGCAAGCCAACCAACTGACGATCAAGAGCAGCGGCACCTCTAAGAGCACCCCACCCGTCGGGCCGATATACGGCGAAACCCAAACCGTCCGTACAGTTCCGAAGACAAAGGCAAAGCCAAATACGACGGCAAAATAAGTGGCACCGGCGCTGATCGTTCTCGCCATATGAGATCGCATGGTCACTTCGCCATCACCTGTGCGACAGACCTGCGTAGCGAGCGGGGCAAGCTCGGCCCCCAACCGAATCGTACCACCAAGTCAGGCCTGCGAGGTGCAACTCCCAACCAGCTCGCGAACGCCGCACGCGCCGGAACATTTTCAACGGGCTGGTTCAGAAATGCCAGCTTCAGACCGATCGCGGTGGCGGTTAGGGCAAAACGCGTGAAGGCACGCCCAGCCTCCACCCAGTCTTCGAGGCTCTCTCTGGGGCTGGTAAAGATCGCCAATCCGGCCGAGCTGCGCATTTGACGGACGATCTTGTCGGTCTCACCCTTTTCAGTGAAGGCCAAGTCAAACAACCGCTCCCCGATGACGCGCGGAAGGGTCGGGCTCCCAGAGGAGCCAGCAAATAGTCCGTCGCGGTGGGCTAGCGCCTCGCTCTGATCAAACCTAATCCAAGACTTGAGCTCTCGTCGAAACCCGTTATCGCGGACTTGAGCCGTGTTGCCGGTTACGATGAAATCGGTGGCTTGACCCAGACGCTTGGGGTCGGTGATCAGAGACATCTCAGTCCCTGTCCCAGATGCGACCTCTAAATCTCGCAGATTCGTAGCCGGTACGGCGCGGCCATCATATTCTGCGCGCGTCGAAGCCCGACGCGGGATGGCCCTAAACATCGAGCCGGGCAAAGCTCGCCCTTGAGCGAAATCGAGGGTCAAACCATTGCGAGGATCGGCGGCGTCGCATGCCCCGATCCACCCATAACCGAGCCCAGCTTGCAGCATGGTCTCTGCTGCGCAGCCAAGGCTGACGAATAGGTGATGATCGTCTGGATCGACGTTCGGCGTTCGCCGCGAGAGGTCGGGCAGAATTCTGATCTGCGAGTCCCGGACCTGAAAGCGCCAGGGCTGAGTATTGTGACTATTGGCCGCCAGTGTCGCCGCGTGGATAAGCGCTCTGGCCGGAAAGACAGCGCCGACCGATCGCAACTGCCAAGTCTCAGCCGCAGCTTGGGCATACGCATCCTGGCCGGTGCAGGCAGACAGCGACGTGGCTCCGCCAGCAACGATCAGAGCCCGACGTGATAGCATCCTGCGATCTCCCTTCACGGAGCCTTGCGGTCCCGTGCCCTCGAGCGCGTTGACTTGCGTCAAGCTCCTGCAATTTTGACCTGCAATCCGGGCGATGGGGTCTGAGCCGCGAAAATTCCGCAATCGCGATCAAGCCGATGTCAGATAGTCTGCCGTTATGAACCGGGCCGTCACCGCCGAGAGCTACAGCCGCAGGCTACAACGGGTGACCCAATATATCTGGGATCACTTAGATGAGCCGTTGGATTTGGCTAGGCTCGCCGACATTGCCTGCCTCTCGCCCTACCATTTCCACCGCATCTACCGGACCATGATGGGCGAAACCCTGGGCCAGACGCTCAGCCGGTCACGCCTGCACCGGGCCTCCAACGCTCTGGCGCGCGCCTCCACACCTATTTCCAGGATCGCCAGAGAGGCCGGATACGGCTCCGCCGCCGCTTTTTCCCGCGCCTTTCGGGCCGCCTACAGGGTCAGTCCGGCCGCGTTCCGTCATCAGAAGCTTGAACCAAAAGGGGACTTTTCAATGCCGGTCATCGTCGAAACTCGGCCATCTCTTCGCATCGCCGCTGTCAAGCACCGGGGTCCACCCCAAGCCATTGGCACCGCCTTTGACCGGGTAATGGCCTGGGCCGGACCCAAAGGCGTGGCCATGCCACCGGCCTGGGGTGTCGCCGTCTATCTCAGCAACATGATGACCGTACCGCCAGAGGATCAGGAAGCCTTGGCTGGGCTAACAGTCGGTCCCGAAATGACCTCCGATGACATCGTCACCATTCATGAAGTTCCCGGCGGCAAACAGGCGATATTCCTTTACAAAGGCCCCTATGCCCATATCGGCAAGGGCTATCAGGAGCTGTTTGGTTGGCTACCCACCAGCGGCGAGGAACGCGCCCACCAGCCCATGTTCGAGATCAATCTCAACGATCCACGCCAGACGTCGCCGGATGACCTGCTGACAGAACTCTGTCTTCCCCTGAAGTGACCTTTTCGGTCACAGGTGTAAGGTCGAAGCCTTAGCTTCCGTCGGAGAGTCGTTATCGGGGTTCAATCTGTAAAGCCTGACCCGGAGGACGTCGCCCAGCTTCCAGGCGCAGACTTTGCTGACGCGTTTCGCACCAGGGTGGCGGAGCAAGGCCTAGACGTCGGCACTGTGGCTGAACGCATGTTCGCCAGCTCGCCTGCTTGGGTCACTCTGCTCATGGAGCTGCGCAACGTCATCGTGAGGCCATTTGGTCTCAAGGCCGGCGCTGACCACGATCCATCACAAGACACCATCGGCATTTTCCCCGTTATCGCGCGTCGTGCCGACTATCTGTTGTTGGGTTTTGACGACAAACATCAGGACTTTCGCGTGATCGTGCGGATCGTCTCTGAGGCTGACCTCCAAACCGTGACCTTGACCACCGTTTGTCGAACCCACAACCTGCTCGGCCGCACCTATCTGGCGGCCATCCTGCCATTTCATCGCTTGATCGTCAGAACCCTGTTGAGCCAAATTGCCGCCCATGATCCGTCTCGTTAGACCCTCTGACCACCTAGCCATCGCCGCTATTGTTGAGCCCGCCTTCTTGGCCGAGTTCGGAAGCTCCACCGAAAATGCCCTCATCGCCCAACTGCGAGAGGACGGCGATGTGGTGCTCGAAATGGTGGCCGAGAACGAGGCCGGCGAGATCGTCGGCCACATCCTCTACAGCCGCCTTTGGGTAGCCAGTCAGCAACTATACGCGGCCCTGGCCCCCCTAGCGGTCAGGAACGACCGACAGAAGTCTGGGGTCGGTGGTGCGCTAATGCGGGCAAGTCTAGAGACGGCCCGCGAATTTGGTGTGCACGGCATCCTGGTCTTGGGCCATCCAAACTATTATGGCCGCTTCGGTTTCACCTTGGAGGCCGCTGCTCAGGTCATCTCGCCCTATTCCGGGTCGCCTGCCCTCAAAGCATTGGCGCTAGAAGCCGGGGCCTTCGACGCCCCCATCACCGTGGCCTATCCGAGTGCATTCGGGAGTTAGCGGCCTATTCAAACAACTCGGCGTGAGTTCCGGTCCGCACAAAGACGATGCGCTCACTTGCGCTGCCTCCAAGCTGATAGATCAATAGGAAGTCTCCTCCGATGTGACATTCACGGTGGTCGGACCAATCTCCTTTCAAGGGGTGATCAAGCCACTCGGGACCCAGAGGCTCATCATTGGCGATGAGTATCAGCATCGCTTCCTTCAGCCGTCGCAGGTCGTAGCGACCGGTTCTGGAGAGGCGGTCCCAATCCTTCCGGAACGTCTTGGTGAAGTCCGAAGTGCGCGGGAGGGCTGCGCGCTTTCCGCTAGCCGGGGTTTTCAAGGTCATTGAATAGGTCTGCGGACTTCGAGAACCTAAGCCGCTGTGCCTGAATTATTGCTCGCGACTCCTCCATCGCCGCGCGGGTCTCGGCGTTGGGCACCTTGAGTTCAATCGGCATCGCTTGTTCGATCACCACCCGCTTGAGAAACAGCCGGATCGCGTCAGAAATCGTAAAACCCATGGCCTCCAAAGCCTCGGTGGCCTGGGCCTTAATTTCGTCGTTCACGCGCACATGAACCATGGTCGTCGACATAATCAGACCCCGATACAGTTGATGGCTATTGTACCTCAATTGAGATACAAGTTCAACGCGATATCCGTCGAACCAAAGCTGGACCCTGCCGCCCCTTTCGCGCGCCCGTCACAAGCGCGAATAATGACTTCTGGGCTTCAGTTTAGTCTTGGGGCTTTGATGGTGAGACCGTCGCCTCCCCAGCTTTCTCCAACCCCGCCAGCGCCGCATTGATCTCCTTTATCTCCGCCGCCGTTGGCTTACGGCGCGCAGGGTTTAGGGTGCCCAGCACACGGGTCCGCTCACCACCCGTCGCATTGGGGTCAGCCACTGTGTATGTTCGCACCTCGCCCGCGACGGCCAATGTCACTGTCCGGTCGCCAGGAATGCCCTGGGCCTCCGGGTTAAACATGCCCTGTGTGCGGGCATCCAGACTGCCCAGGATCGCTGCTGAAAGGTTGCCCTCCCCGCCTGCATAGCGTCCGGTAAAAGCGGGCGGTTCACCCCACGGCCCTGTCCAGCGATAGAAGATGTGCTGGCCCACCTGCTTCATCTTGACCAGGGTAGGTGCCCAGTAGGGGGCCACATAGGCGGCGTGATAATGGGTGGCTGAACCGACCTCTTTGACCACATAGCCACCTAGAGCCCGGCGGGCTACTGCCTGTGCTTGCGTCCACAGCGACGGGATCGGGGTATGAGCCAGTGCCCCATCGCAGGTAAAGGTAAACTGGCAACCCGTCGCGCGCGCAGCGCCCTGATAGACAACGCCACAGACTGACTTGGGATAGGCCGGATGGCGCAGTCGGTTCAGCACCACCTGCGCTACCGCTGCTTGGCCTAGGGCGGGCTCACGGGCGCTCTCAAAATAGACGGCTTGAGCTAGGCAGGTCACGGCCCGCCCGCCGTCGACCGTATCCGTCGCCAGAACAAACGGCCGCATGGGGCGGATAGGAAGTTTAGAAAACGGACGCAACGCGTTGATCTCTTGCGCCATGTCGTCAGTGGTCACCCCAAACCCCAGATCCGGCGGTGTCGTCAGATCCAGACTGGCCCAGCCTATTGCTCGTCCCCATAGGTCGGGTTTGCGGCCGGGTTGATGACGCTTTGCGATGGCCGCAGCACCCGGGTCCATCTGGGCTGCGAACTTGCGCAAGGTTTCTTCCGATAGGCTACCGCTTAAGGGTACCGTCACCTGAGGCTTTCCCACGTCTGCGCATGCCGCCAACCCCAGGTGAGCGAACAACAACAGAAACGTCGAACGCGTTATGAAGCGGAACAGATGCTTTGGTCCTTTATCAATCGGTCGAGGCTTCTAGCACAAACCCCTTGCCGAAAGCCTGCCGCAAATTGCGCTTGGCAGATAACGGCCACGGGTCTATAAGGCTCTTATTGGTTTTGCTCGATTTGAGCATAACTGATGCGCTGAGGGGGTTCACGAGCCCCAAAAGCGCTTTTTTGAGGTCCGTGAAATGCTCATTGTGAGCATAAGGAGGTCCCCGTGGCCGACGGTTCGCAACTTGCGTTTACCCCTGCGGTAGAGCGCGCCACCTCGTCCATCTGGGACAAGGTGAAATCTCACATTACGCCTATGGAGTGGCAGGTTCAGGCCCCGTTGATCGCCGAGATCAATCGCCTGAAGGTGGTCAAGAACGCAGTCATTCTGGCCCACAACTACATGACCCCTGAGATTTTCCACGGGGTCGGCGACTATGTTGGTGACAGCCTGGGCCTAGCCAAAGAAGCCGCGCGCAGCGATGCCGCGATCATCGTCCAGGCTGGCGTGCACTTCATGGCCGAGACCTCCAAGATTCTGTCGCCCGACAAAACCGTGCTGATCCCTGATCTGCGCGCTGGCTGCAGCCTCGCCTCCTCGATCACCGGGGCGGATGTCCGGCTGATCAAGCAACGCTTCCCGGGCCTGCCAATCGTCACCTATGTGAACACCACTGCCGACGTGAAGGCTGAGACGGACGTCTGCTGCACCAGCGCCAATGCCGTTCAGGTGGTCGAACATGTGGCCAAGGAATGGGGCGTCGACCGCGTCATTCTGATCCCTGACGAGTTCCTCGCCCGCAATGTGGCGCGCCAAACCGATATCAAGATCATCGCCTGGGCCGGGCGCTGCGAAGTGCATGAGCGGTTCACCGCCGCCGATATTCTAGAACTGCGCGAGGCTCACCCCGGCATCGAGGTCCTGGCCCACCCAGAGTGCCCGGCCGAAGTGTTGGAAGTCTCTGACTTCGCCGGCTCGACGGCGGCGATGACGGACTATGTGATGACCCGCAAACCCAAGCGGGTGGTGCTGATCACCGAGTGCTCCATGTCCGACAATGTGGCCATTGATGCGGTGGACACCGAGTTCATCCGACCCTGCAACCTCTGCCCGCACATGAAGCGGATCAGCCTGGAAAACATCTACGAGGCCCTGCTGCACAATCGCTACGAAGTGCTGGTCGACCCCGAGATCGGTGCCCGCGCACGTTTGGCCGTTCAACGCATGATCGACCTGCCCCCGCCCCTGGTTCCGGCCCGCTATGACCTCGTCAAAGCGCGTCACCACGTGGACGTGGAACTGATATGATGAGCCTTAGCTTCCTCCCTCCCCTTTATGGGGAGGGGCAGACCGCGAAGCGGTCAGGGTGGGGAAGCCTGAAGCTTCTTACCACCCGGCAAGACCGCCCCACCCGGTCCCTCCGGGACCACCCTCCCCATGAAGGGGAGGGATAGATGACCACACGCCAACATCATGACGGCGTCATCGTCGTCGGTGGCGGATTGGCCGGTCTTTCGGCGGCACTGGCTGCAGCACCGCGTCGGGTGCTTTTGCTCACGGGCGAGCCACTGAACCACGGCTGCTCGTCAGCCTGGGCGCAAGGCGGTATGGCTGCCGCGCTTTCGCCCGACGACGATCCCGCCCTCCACGCCGCCGACACCGTCGCGGCCGGGGCAGGCCTAGTTGACCCGGCCATGGCTGACCTGCTGGCCACCGAAGGACCCGCCGCCGTGCGCCATCTGGCCGACCTGGGCGCACCATTCGACCGCGACGCTCAGGGTGCCTTCGCCCAAAGCCTAGAGGCCGCCCACAGCCGGGCCCGAGTCGCCCGCGTCAAAGGCGACCAGGCCGGTCGCGCCATCATGGACGCCGTCGTCAAGTCTGCCCTTTCGGCATCCCACATCGAGGTCCGCTCGGGCACCGAGCTTCGCGGCTTGCTGCAGGACACAACCGGTCGCGTTCATGGGGTTGTGGTGAAGCAGGCTGATCGGCTGGTGGAGATCACCGCCACTGCTGTCATCCTGGCTACCGGCGGCATCGGCGGCCTCTACGGGGTCACCACCACCCCGGCAGAACTCCAAGGCCATGGCTTGGCGCTCGCCGCCTTGGCCGGAGCTCAGATCGCCGATCCGGAATTCGTCCAGTTCCACCCCACCGCCATCGACATTGGCCGCGACCCCGCCCCGCTCGCCACCGAGGCCCTGCGCGGCGAAGGGGCCAAGCTGGTCAATGCGGAGGGCAAGGGCTTCATGGCCGCCTATCATCCCGACGCCGAAATGGCCCCCCGGGACGTAGTCGCTCGCGCCATCCATGCCGAGCGCACCGCCGGCCGCGG
>JANLPX010000479.1:0-2048 GCA_031367485.1 Alphaproteobacteria bacterium
TCGGCGCAAAATTGTCCGGGCAGGATCTCGCAGAACACCCAACCCGTCATGAGGCTGAAATAGCGGTTCCTCAGGCGCGTAGTCGCCGTCCGCGCGTCTGGGATATTCATAAACCCGAGCGCCCAGATAGACGAAGTGCTCATCCTTCAGCCAGCCTAGGAACGCCACGTCTTCATCCCGCGCCAGTAGGTCCGCCTTGGTTGTCAGAGGGCGGGCATCTAGTTCAGCAATGGTCGCGGCCATTAGCTTCAGCATGGCCGGAAAATCCTCGACCGCGGCCCGCACATCGGTCAGCGCGGCTTTCACGCCCCTGATCAGGGCCGCTTCACGGTCGGATCCGACGCGGTCAAGGATGACTTGGATCATAGACTCCGCAACAGTTGCTCCGCTGTCGATCCGCGCGCCAGCTTTGTCGCGGGCAATGCCAATGATTGGGTGGAACATCGCCCGCACCGACAGGCCCTGCTCGGCAATCTCGCCCATGACGCTGTCGACCAGGAACGGCGCGTCGGGCTGAATGATTTCCAGGCGATCTAGGCTGGGGCTACCGGGCGTGGAGATCAATCGAATGGCTGGTGCCTTGCCCTTGCGCACGGCACCAAAGGCCCAGAAGTCAGCCAGTATCGCCGCCAATTGGGACGGGGATAGATCCGGCGTCTCATCGGCCACTGCATCCTTGGCAGCCTGATCGATAAACGGCGTGGCTGCGGGATCTGCAACCAGCTTGGCAAATGCCATTTTCAGCGACGAAGTCGCCTTTGATGAGGTGCTCATAAGTTGATCCTGCGCGTAAAGCTGACAGCAGACATGACAACGCCGCCGGAGGAGAGTGTCCGGCGGCGCGAGGTCACGCTCTTGGGGAGGAGCGAACCGCTCGGGGCCGGTGGGGTCCAGGGGCTGGTTGGACAGGCACCAGTTTCTCTCGAGCCTGCTTTAGATAGGTATTGAACGGCCAAGTTTAAGACCCTCGCGATTGGCAGACTTCACGGTTGCGTGACGTCGGGCGGGGCGCTTTGGCCGGGGGAAGGCGCAGTTCTTCGCGCCGAGAGTTTATCGGGTGAACCGTCGGCTGACAGCAGCACAGCGACCCAGCGTGATCGGTCGAACTGTGCGCAGACCACCATAGCGATGACGGTGAGTGGCGTTGACAGGAACATACCCGCCACACCCCAGATTGCACCCCAAAAGGCGAGGCTCAGGAGGACGACGACGGGGTCGATGTTCAGGCTGTCGCCCTGCATACGCGGCAAAACGATATTGCCGACCACAAACTGAATGGTCTGCAACACGCTGATCAACACAATCGCCTGCCAATAGGTTGGAAACTGCACCAAGGCGAAAACGGGCGGGGCCAGAATGCCGATGGCACCGCCGATGATGGGGATGTAGGAGGCAATAAAGATCAGAAAGGCCCAAAAAACCGCATTTTCCAGACCGATCATGGCCATTACCGCCCAGGATCCGACCGCAATCATCATGCCGGTCACTGTCTGTACCCAAAGGTACTGCTCGACACCGTCGCGAATGCGTTGAAAGGCCCCAAGTGCCTCACGACGTTCAGTCCGGGTCTTGGACAGCCCGATCATCTTTCGCTCAAAAGCCCGCTTAGAGGCCAGGATGAAGCCAAGATAGATCAGGATGAAGACGGCGTTGGAGGCGAAGGTCTGAAACCCTCTAGCGACATCTCCAAGATACTTGGTTGGGTTGAGGCGGGTCAGAAGCTGGTCAATCGTGGGGATCGCCTGAAGGTGGGCAGCGCCGGCCGTTTTGGCGATAAGCTCGTCTAGTCGGGGTGAATAGCTAACAAGCTTGGCAGCTATGCTGGTGGCATTGTCGGCCACGACAAACAATGAGGCCCCAAACAGCAAGAGTGACAAGAGTATCGCCGCCGCCATAGCCAGGCGCGCATTGGCCCAGGGAAAGACGCGCTGCAAGACCCGCGCAAATCCGTCGATCACGATGGCCAGGAACAAGGCCATCGCCGGCGGCGTCAAAATATCGGCTGACCAAATCAGCGCTGCGCCGACGCCAACCGTCGCCAGTATGAC
>JANLPX010000293.1:0-3876 GCA_031367485.1 Alphaproteobacteria bacterium
CATAGGAGAGCCGCACCCCGGCGTGGATGGTGAAATAGTCCACGCCCTGCTCGGCCTGTTCGATCAGGGTGTCGCGGAACACCTCCCAGTTCAGATCCTCAGCAATGCCATCGACTTTCTCCAGGGCCTGATAGATCGGTACCGTGCCGATCGGCACCGGGCTGTTGCGGATGATCCAGTCGCGGATGTTGTGGATGTTGCGGCCGGTCGACAGGTCCATGACGGTATCGGCACCCCAGCGAGTAGCCCAGACCATCTTATCGACCTCATCAGCGACACTGGAGAGCACCGCCGAATTGCCGATATTGGCGTTGATTTTGACAAGGAAATTGCGACCGATGGCCATCGGCTCCAGCTCGGTGTGGTTGATATTGGCCGGGATGATCGCCCGCCCACGCGCAACTTCGGAGCGCACAAATTCCGGCGTCACAAAATCCGGGATGGACGCCCCGAAATCCTCGCCGTCGCGGATGAACGGGTCGCTCTCGTGGCGGCGAAGGTTCTCGCGGATCGAGACGTATTCCATCTCTGCGGTGATGATGCCGCGCCGGGCATAGTCCAGCTGGGTGACCGCACCGGCGCCCTTGGCGCGGTAAACCCGGCGAGGGGCGTTGAACACAGGCGCCAAGTGTTTTCCGGTGGCCCCGCCGTTGTCCTCCGGCTTCACCTCGCGGGGATTGGCCACGATCTCAACGTCGCCGCGCGACACCACCCAGGGCTCGCGAGTTTTTTGCAAACCCTTGTCGATGTCGATGGTCGCTGTTGGGTCAGTATAAGGACCGGACGGATCATAGATGGTCACAGGGGGCTCATTGGCGCTGGGATGCACCGCCACTTCGCGGAACGGCACCCGGATGTCGGGCCAGATTACGCCGGGCTGATAGACCTTACGCGAACCAGGGCGTTCGCCGGTGGGGATTGAATTGGCAATCGGGGTCTGGATGTTCACCGGCACGCTCCAAGGGCTGGGGCCACGGGCAAAGGTATTCGGACGATCAGGTCCGTTCCCTTCGCCGGCATGACCCGGATCAGGTTCTACGGGTCGCGGGATCACCCGCCTCTCAGCCGCTCGAGCGCGGCCCCCCGAGGACAGGCAGACAATAGGACTGATCATCGCGCAGGGAAAGGCGCGATAATGGGAAATTCGGGGTAAGGTGCCAGGTCAGGACCCAGTATTTTTGATCTTGCCTAACTGGTGCCCCAAACCGGGCTTCTAATGCTGTTCAAGCATCAGGAGTCCGCCATGAAGACCGCATTTTCGATTTTGCTACTGGCGACAGGTTTAGCGACAAGTGCGTTTGCAGCCCCTAACTCAACCTGTTTTCGAATGAGGGATGTCGGTAATCACACGGTTGCCGATGCCAAGACTATCTATCTCTCGGTGCGTCAAAAGCAGGTCTTCAAACTGAGTATGAAAGGCTCATGCTTAGCGACGGCCACCAATTCAGACCCCCTAATAACCGAGATCCGTGGGGGTTCTGACACAGTTTGTCGGCCTATCGATCTGGACCTCAAGGTCGATATGGGCGGGATGGCGAGCCCCTGCATCATCGACAAGATCGAAAAGCTGAGCCCTGAACAGGTGGCGACAATCCCGAAGAAGCTTCGACCTTAGAGCGGCCGTTTTCGACCCCGTCGAAACGCGGCTCTAAGTCCTTGTTTGGTCGCACGCTTTCGCGAGTAACCGGTCGCCACTTAATCGAAGCGTGCTCTGGCCAACCCTCATTGGCCTGTAGTAGGCCTGCGGCGGGCTAGGGGGAATCCGATGAGCAAGGTATTGGGCGTTTTGGGCGGCATGGGTCCGGCCGCTACATTGGACTTTCTGACCAAACTGCAAGCCTATACGCCCGCCGAACGCGACCAAGACCATATCCGGGTCATCGTCGATATTAACCCCCACGTACCCGATCAGAGCGACCCGTTCGCTAAGCCGGGGCCAGTCTTGGCCGAGATGGCCGGTGCTCTGCGCGGTGCCGGTGCTGAGGTCCTGGCCATCGCGTGTAACAGCGCCCACGTCTATGCCGACTTGATCAGCCGCTCGGCGGGGCTGCCCTTGATCGACATGATTGCCACGGCTGCCCAAGCGGCGCGTCAGACCGGGGCTCGCCGGGCTGGTGTCTTGGCGGCAAAGCAGGGGTTGAAGCTTTATCACGAGTATTTGGCCGCCCAGGGAATGGGCCTCGTCGCCCTATCGGTGCCTGACCAGAAAGCCCTTATGGAACTCATCCTGCGGATCAAGGGTGGCGACATGGGATCGGAGGTCCGCAGCGGCATGGCAGACTTGGTTCAAGTGCTGTTGGCTGACGGTGCTGAGACGGTGATCCTGGGCTGTACCGAAGCTCCGATGGTGATCGATGTGGCTGAGTACCGCCATTCCCTGATCGATCCGGCCGATCTCTTGGCGCGGCGCTGCGTGGCGGTGTGCCTGGGTGCGGAACCTGTGCCGGTCTTGGAGATCTAAGAGCCCTAGAGTTGTGCGGCCTTAAACGTGTTGCACGATCCCGGATCGCCGCTTTCCACGCCGGCCCTGAACCAACGCATGCGCTGAGCGCTGGTGCCATGGGTGAAGGCGTCGGGCATGACCCGGCCCTGGGTTTGTTTCTGCAGGGTGTCGTCGCCGACGGCGGAGGCCGCCCTCAACCCGTCTTCTACATCCTTGGGGTCTAGCGAGACATTGCCGTTCGACATTTCTGACGCGTGCGCGGCCCAGACCCCGGCATAGCAGTCGGCCTGGAGCTCCAGTCGCACCGAACCTGAGTCGGCACCACGTGAGCCCATGCGCTGAGCCTTGTCTGACTGACCGGTAAGTTGCTGCACATGGTGGCCGATTTCGTGGGCGATCACATAGGCGCGCGCTGCCTCGCCACCAGCTCCAAACCGCCCCGATAACTCCTGCCAGAAGGCAAGATCCAAATAGACCTTCTGGTCTTGTGGGCAATAAAACGGCCCCATGGCCGACTGGCCCATGCCACAACCGGTTCCGGTCGACTGATCATAGATCACCACGCCGGCTGGGCGCTGGTATTGACGGCCAGCCTTTTGGAAGACCGCGCTCCAAACATCGGTGGTCGACTGTTCGATAACGTCTACGAATTGTGCGTCGCGGTCCTGCGGCGTTCCGCGCGCGCCATCCTGTTGCTGTTGTTCAGCTTGACCACCCGCTTGGTTGACGATTTGCAAGGTCTGCTCAGGGCTGATGCCGAAGACGAAATAGCCAATGGCCGCGACCACTAGGCCGCCGATGCCGATCCCGCCGGCTGCGACCGGGTGGATACCTCGACGGTCCTCAATATTGCCGCCCCGTTCACCGCGATCCCAGCGCATGATCTTGCCTCTCCTACTGACGCAAAACGACTATGCGGCGGATCGCACGACTTGTCAGCGCTGGGTGACGGTGAATCTAACCAATTGGGTCTTGGGCGCATCCCAGTCAGGCATCAGTTCCACGGCCTTCTGATAGTCGAAATAGGCCGACTTCATATCGTCAAGGCCCTCATAGGCTAGAGCGCGATTGTAATAGGCCTTGGCAGGCTCTTGCACGCCGAGTTCCAGCGCGTGATTGAGGTCAGGCAGACTATCGGCATACCGGCGTTGGCCAATCGCCGCCGCGCCGCGATTAACATAGGCCTCACCCATGTCGGGCTTCAGACGAACGGCTTGATCGAAATCCCGGCTGGCTTCGTTGTAGCTGCCGAGCCGCAGCTTCAAGACGCCACGATTGATAAAGGTGCCTGCGCGATCTCGTGACACCAAGAACTCGGTCTCGAGCGCCTGGGTGCAGACCTTTTGAAACTTGAAATCAGTCTCGCCGGCCAGCGCCGCTTTTGAGCAAGCCTCAGCCAACCCGCCGCCGATCACCGTGACGGCAGCGTGGCC
>JANLPX010000495.1:0-2394 GCA_031367485.1 Alphaproteobacteria bacterium
GTGGGGCGAGCAAGTTAAGGCAGTGATCTTGCTGAAACCTGGCTACGCGCCGTCCGACGCGCTGGCCCAAGAAATCCTCGACTTCGGCCGCAAGACCCTGCCGTCCTTCAAGGTGCCCCGCAGCCTGGATTTCGTCACCGACCTGCCAAGGTCAGAAGCCGGCAAGATCCAGCGCAACAAGGTCAGAGCCCCCTATTGGGAGGGCCGGACGCGGCAGATCTAGCGGGCACCCTCCGAAACCTTGCGAAAACAAGCGTGTTTGGCGCTGAGGGGCGACGCGTGTCATTTAGCGCGCCGCTTCGGAGCCTGAGACCCTGCCATGCCGATTCCGTTTATCGACCTGCAAGCCCAACGCGCCCGCCTTGGCCAGCCGTTGGAGGATGCGATCCTCAAGGTGGTCCGCTCAGGTGCCTACATCATGGGTCCCGAAATTGGCCAGCTGGAGCGCGAGCTCGGTGTGTTTGGTCAAGCGCCGTTCGTGCTGACCTGCGGGTCGGGCACCGAGGCGCTGCAACTGCCGCTAATGGCCTGGGGCATTGGGCCGGGTGACGCGGTATTCTGCCCGTCTTTCACCTTTGCGGCGACGGCTGAGGTGATGCCTTTGGTTGGTGCCTCGCCGGTGTTTGTCGATATCCGGTCCGACACCTTCAATATGGACCCGGTCAAGCTGGACGCGGCCATTGCCGCGGTGAAAGCACAGGGAAAGTTGACCCCCAAGGCAGTGATCGCTGTCGATCTATTTGGCCAGCCAGCTGACTATCCCGCCATTGCCGCCGTCGCGCGCAAGCACGGTCTTAAGCTCATCGCCGACTCCGCACAGGGGTTTGGCTGCACCCTTGATGGCCTCCACCCGATTCATTGGGCCGACGTCACCACCACCAGCTTCTTCCCGGCCAAGCCGCTGGGCTGTTACGGCGACGGTGGCGCGATCCTGAGCAAGGACGAAGGCTTCCATGATCTACTGGTCAGCCTGCGTGTGCATGGTCAGGCCGTGAAGTCTGACATCCTGGGCAAGACCTTCGACCATGACCCCAAGTACTTGAACATGCGCATCGGCATGAACAGTCGGATGGATACGATCCAGGCTGCTGTCCTGCTGCAAAAAATGACGATCTTCGCCGACGAGATCGCGGCGCGGAACCGGGTGGCTGAGCGCTATGCGGCTGGGCTCTCCGACGTGGTCACCGTGCCCAAGGTTATAGACGGCGGCGTCAGCGTCTGGGCGCAATATACTATTGAGACCGCAGACCGCGACGGTCTGGTGACCCATATGAAAGAGGCCCAGATTCCCACCGCCGTCTATTACCCGATCCCGATCCACAAGCAGGGTGTCTATAGCGGCTATCCCGCGCCGGGTGGCTTGCCGGTGACTGAGGCCAAGGCGCTAACCGTCATGAGCCTGCCCATGCACCCCTATCTGACCCCCGATCATCAGGATCAGGTCATTGCCGCCATCCGCGCCTATGCGAAGCGTAACGGCTGATCGAAACGGGGCTGGGCCTTGCCCTTGGGTCAAAACCAAGTCCAACTGCGCGCGATTTGAGATCGAGGGAACATCGTCGTGGAGAGTATTGGTTCCGGCCACGCCCTGGCGCTCTGGACGGGCTTGCATCTGATCTTGCTGCTGGTCCTGTCCTTGCTGGTGGTGCGCCAACGCCAGAAGCACAAGATTGCTTTTGGCGATGAGGGCGTTCCGGAGCTCGCCCAAGCTGTCCGCGCCTTTGGCAATGCGACGGAATATGTGCCTGCCGCCTTGATCGGGCTGGCGGCCTTATCGGTCGCCGGTGCGCCGCCCTTGGCCATACACCTTGCCGGTCTAACCTTGTTCATCGGTCGGGTGATCCACGCCTTTGGTTTGTCGTTCAGCGGCGGGACGTCGTTTCCTCGCGCCATCGGCATCGTGGTGACATGGGCAGCCTACGTCTTCCTAGCCGCAGCCCTCTTGTTCTACGCTCTGCCATAGGGTTCTCTGACGCATCATAGGAGGCGAGAGCCATGAGTTGGCTGAGAACGACGTCGATCATTGGGTTGCTGGCGCTAGGTGCGGGCACCGTTAATGCCCAACCCAAGGCCGCGGCCAAACCTGCCCCCAAGCAAGTCGTCACCGGACCGGTCGCCACCTATTGGATGAGCGCTCAGACCTCGTCCGGCTTTGGGGCCGGCATGATGGGCGGCAAAAAGCCCTCCATGGGCGCGATGATGAGCATGATGACCGGCGGGGGAGGCGGAGCCCAGCACAGCCTGATCCTGCAACTGGGCTCATCTCGCAAAGCCACTGGCGCTCCCCAGGCCGAACACCTGCCGCCCCAGGGCCTGGGAGCCGGTGCAAGCCTGCCGCTCGTGACGCCCACCGCCGAACCCGCGCAACGCACCGAAGAAGCCCCGGCTATGCCC
>JANLPX010000002.1:0-3448 GCA_031367485.1 Alphaproteobacteria bacterium
AAAAGGTTTTCACGTTATTGCAGCTTCGATTGCGATGGCCTCGGCGCTTGGCACATCAGCTGCTCATGCCGGTGTCGCCACCTATGTGGGTTTCGGCGAGGAGTGGTCCTATGGGCACCACAATGGTGCTTATGCTGCCTACAATGCCCACCCGGGTCTCAACTATGGGGCAATACCCAACCTCGATTCTTCAGGCGGGACCAGCTTCATCGATTGCACCGAACCAACCGGTTGCAGCATCGGGCTGACGGGAACAACCGGCCTTTCCCCAAATGCGACATCGAGTTTCAATACTCTGCTATCGACCACCGACGGTCGTCGCTATTCGGCCGTCGCGCTCACAGACTTGGCGACCGGTAAAATCGGCGTTTCGGCCAGCAGTTACGGGAATTGTCTTTGCGGTACGATGGCGCTGGGTCAGCTGGGTGACGGACTGAACTTTGCGATCGCCGGGGCTACCGCATCCACCGTGACCAATATTGGCGTCACATTCGACATCCACGGCACGCGAACGATTACAAGCGGGGATATTACCGTCACTAATTTGCTGAGGTTTGGCGACGCTGGATTTGACTATTCCCTCAGCCAACGAGACTTGAACCCACCTACCATCTCTACATATAGTCCCTTCGGGTGGGTAAGTTATTCGATTGACACCTCTGTTCCTGATCACACCACTTTTACCGGCGTATACGCCCTGCGAGGCGCCAGTCAGCGGCTAATGTTCGCTGAAGGTTTTTGGACAACCGCCTCCTACAACGGTGCAACGAGTGACTATGCGAATACGTCCGCCTTCAGTTTCACCCTGCCAAGCGAAGTCACCTTTACCTCAGATTCTGGTGTGTTCCTGACGGGTCTGGGCGGCACCGGCGGCGGTGTTCCCGAACCTGCCACCTGGGCTCTGATGCTGACGGGCTTTGGTTTGGTTGGCAGTGCGCTGCGGCGTCGGCAGGGCGCGGGGGCGCATCTGGCCTAACATCGCTTTGAACTGCGAAGAGAGGGGCGGGCCACACGGCGCGCCCCTTTTTCGTGAGTCGTCCTAAACCAAATCCAGTTGCTGCGCCTTGATGGAGGCATCGGTGCGATTGACCGCGCCGAGCACGCTGAAGACATGAGTGATGTGGGTCTTGACGGTCGAGGGAGCCAGGTCGAGGGCTCGACCGATCTCTTTGTTCGAGTGACCCTTGGCCAGCAGCCTTAAGACATCGAGTTGGCGATCGGTGAGCCGTTCTGCCACCGCGACACTCCGATCACGCTGCATGGGCACCCCACCACTTTCGGCCCGGGCGGCGGCGATATCGCCAATCCGGGGCGGCAGATAGCGGCCACCGGCCAGGATCAACCGGATTGCCGCTTCAATCAGGGCACCGTTTGAGGTTTTCGGCGCAAAACCGGCGACACCCATGTCCAGTAGTTCGAGCAGCAAAGCGTCATCTTGGGTCCCCGTCACCACCAGTAGCTTTGAGTTGGGGGCGGCTGCGAGAAGGCTGGCAATGCCAGCTTTTGGCCCGGCCCCCGGCATCACCAAGTCGGCGATGATCAGGTCTGGCGCGGTGGTGGCCTTGGATGAGGCGCTCGGAAAGTCTGAGGCTTCAAGTATCTCGACCCCTGGCCAGCCCATACGCACCGTTCCGGCGAGCGCCTCTCGCACCAAGGCATGGTCATCACAGATGAGGCAGGTTCGCATCGGGGCGCTCCTAGGGTCGCGGCAGGCGACGTTCGGACAAGCCGAACCGTTCGCCGCCCAGATGAGGCAGTTGAATGAAGAACGCGGAGCCGTGAAGCCAGCGGCGATCTAGCCCGGCCCGCCCGCCCAATAGCTCAGCGATACGCTTGACCGAGGAAAGGCCCAAACCGAATCCGCCAAGGCTGGGGGCCCGGGAGTCTGACCCGCGATAGTAGTCTTCAAAGATGTGGCCAGCATCAGCACCGCCGATACCAGCGCCGTTATCGATCACCCAAATGTCCAGCGTCGTGCGCCTGCGGCGCGCTCCGACCAGCACGCGGGTGCCGCCACTGTGTTGGATCGCGTTACTGACCAAATTGCCCAGTGCGCGGTCGAACAAGGCTGGGTCGACCAAGGCATGATGACGGGTGCCAACTGCACGTAGGGCGATCTGGTGGTCGGCGGCCAAGGGCGCAAATTGCGCGGCAAGTCGCCTGAAGGTCGGGTCCAAAGCTATGCGAGATACATGGGGGCGGACCGCATCGGCCTCTAGCTGCAAGTGATTGAGCATGTGGGACAGCAATTGTTCGGCCGACGCGAAGGCGCGCCCCACGCCCTCGGCGGCAGCATCGCGATGGGTAGGGTCGGGCGCACGCATCACTTGGTCGAAGAACAGGGCCGCCGCCTGCAGGGGTTGGCCCAGATCGTGGGAGGCCGCCGCGATGAACCTGGTCTTGGCGTCGCGTTCTTCAGCCACCGATGACAGGGCGGCCTGCGTCTCGATCTGCGCATCCTCCGCCACAAAGCGCGCGTCGATCACCTGTCTCATATAGCCGAGCTGGGTGTCGGCGACGACAAACATCGCCACACCGAAGGCCAAGAGGAAGACGGCCGCGATTTGCTCATAGCGACCACCAAGGGCCAGAAGCATGAAGGCGCCTGAAGCGCAGATTGCTGCCATGCCGGCTCGGACTAGCGGGGCATTTTCGGGGCTATAGGCAACCTGGGTGGCGATCTGACCGACATAGAAGGCTGCGAGCATGATGCGGAGGGGCGTGTCTGCGTGGGGCAGAAACAGCCAGACGGTGGCCAGGACGATGAGGTTGCTGATGACCACAATGGCGCGTGAAACTGGCGCCCAAAACCGGACCAGCTCTGTGCGGCCAGGCCTACGCCAAAGTAGGGCAGCAGAGGCCGCAATCCAGAGGACCAAGAATGCTGAAGCGCAGACTAGCCAAGGCTGCATGATCGCTGGCGGCACGCGCGGTAGGAACGCCAAGCTGACCAATCCCACCGCGATGCAGAAGAACAGCGGTGTCACCACCGCGGCAAATCGGCTAACGGTCAGGGGATTGGCGCGGGCATCAGCACGGGCCGCGAGGCGTGCGGCGTCGTCGGCGATCGGGTCCGGTAGGGGGCGCGGGCCGTCAAAGGCGGAGATGTCCATTATCTAGGCTGTGACCAATCCCTGCCCGCCTGTCACCCGAGCGTCAATGCTGCAATCGCGGCTCCCCCATTTGGGTCCCCCAACCGGCCGAGATTCTGGTGTCCGGGCCACAGATACAACCTTATATTATCGGACCTGGATCGGGTCCGAGTTTCGAGGGGGACTACATGAAGAATCTACTCAAACTTGCCTTGGTCGCTTCGGCCTTGGCCTTCACTCAGCCGGCGCAGGCTGCCGAGCTGATCATCGATGGGGGTTTCGAGAATCCTATCGTTACCAAACCAGGCTTGTTTCAATCCGGCTTTGTCTCATATGCGCCCGGCGCGAGCTTCGGC
>JANLPX010000012.1:0-3576 GCA_031367485.1 Alphaproteobacteria bacterium
GGGTCAGTTGCGCCTCAAGTGCGGCCACGCGACGCTCCAAATCCGCAATCCGAGCTTCTGGCGTCTGACCTAGCCTCGGCGTGGACACACCGGCATGGCGGGCAATTTCATCCGGTGGGGCCCCCAAGAGGTCGGCGAAAACTGCCACGTCCTGAGCCGTGAGCTCGCGTTGGTCCTTGAACATGAGTGTCAGGTCGGCGTCACTGAGGCCTGCAGCCGCGGCCATGACACGCCGCGAAAGCCCGCGCTCCGACAGTTTCTGATCAAACCAAGCGGCATCAAAGAACAGCGCCATTAGTGGCCCAAGACTTGCTGTGCAGGGAGGATGATCGCATTCACCACCCGTTTCATCGACATCTGCGTGGTCGCCTTGATCTTCACGGCGTTCACCTAGGAATCATTGGATCCGAAGTCGATATCCCGCCTGGCCGAAGCGATGGTCATGATGAAGCCTGCCAGCACGTCGAGCAGAACCATCACGGTGATTAGGAAAAAGGTCGAGGTGGCGAAGGCCGGGGCGAGCAGAAATTCCACCAAACATAAGATAAACAGCACCATCGACAGCGAGTGATTAATGATCGCGGCACTGCGGCTTGTAGTCGACTTCAATAGCTCAATGAACAGCACTACCAGAGATGCGGCCAAGAGCGCGTCACCGGCGCTGACCGGCCAGGGCACATGACTGGTCATAGGGATTGAGAACATGGTCTGATTTAGGCGAGGACTGGCGTCCATCGCCTTAAATCCGCCCACGAAGGTGAGGGCGAGCAGATTGTAGACCAGCACAGGCAGAGCCAAGAGTGGTAGGGCGGCAAACATGGGGCGTTTCCTGACGACAGCCTGCCTAGGGTTAGCGCCTTCCGGCCAATCCGCAAACCTCACTCAGAGTTCATTGACCTGGCCTGGCTGCCGCGAGCGGCTCTGCAGCCACATGACACCCAGCAGATCGGAGAGAGACGCCCAAAGACGGCCAAGGTTCGTGTATTTCGATTGGCCGGTTTGCCGGTGGCGATGGTTCACCGGCAGGAAGGCCACGTCATAGCCCTCGCGCAGCATCAGCGCCGGGATGTAGCGGTGGATGTGATCGAAATAGGGAAGCCTGAGATAGGCCTCGCGGTGGAAGGCCTTGAGGCCGCAGCCGGTGTCGTTGGCGGTGTCGTTCAGCAGGCGTTTTCGCACGCCATTGCCCAAACGTGAGGCGAGCTTCTTGGCTTGGCTATCCTGGCGTTTGACCCGCTCCCCGCCAACTAAGGCCAGGTCGGCGGGGCCGGCCAGCAGGGCATCGACCAGTTTCGGGCCGTCAGCGGGATCGTTCTGCCCATCTCCATCGAGGGTCACTATAACCTCACCGCGCGCGGCCAATATGCCGGTCCGAATGGACCGGCTCTGGCCAGAATTGGCCGTGTGGCTCAGTATCCGAAGTTGCGGGATCTCACCGGTGAGCGCGCCGAGCACCTCCCGAGTTTGATCGCGACTGCAATCATCAACGAATATCAACTCAAACTGACGGCCAGAAAACGCTGCGGCTATTTCCCGTGCAAGGTCGGGCGCTGCGCCCTGTTCATTGAAGACGGGCACGACAATTGAGATATCAGGTTTTGCAGCAGCGGGCGATTTGGCCATGTCCCCTAATACCTCAAACCTGGGCTGACGGAAGGATCGTGCTATCAACTCAGGCATGAGTTTGATGTCTACCTCTGGAGATGAGGGTCTTGTGGCCTGGTTGGCGCGTTGGAGTGCTGGCTGGCGAGGTCCCATACTGGCTGCCCTATTGGCCCTACTGGCGGGATTGCCTGGGCTTCTGGCCATGCCGCCCTTGGATCGCGACGAGTCGCGGTTTGCGCAAGCCACGGCTCAGATGCTTGAGCAAGAGGACTATGTCGTCATACGGTTTCAGGATCAGCCGCGGTTCAAGAAGCCTGTGGGTATCCACTGGCTGCAAGCGGCAAGTGTCGCGGCGGTTTCAGATCCTGATGCGCGACAGATCTGGGCCTACCGGCTGCCGTCCCTGATCGGGGCGATGTTGGCAGCGGGAGCTTGCGCGTGGGGTGCGGCGGTCTTCTTCGGCTCGTCCACGGGCCTGATCGCCGGGGCGATCTTGGGGTCGGGCCTATTGCTATCGACCGAGGCTTTCATCGCAAAAACCGACGCGGTCTTGTGTGGTACCACAACCCTTGCCTTGGCCTGTCTAGCCAAGATCTACACAGATCAGCTTGCCGGGAAGCCGTCCGGTCGGCTGACGCGGCTAGTCTTCTGGTTGGCAATTTCCGTAGCGACCCTGGTCAAGGGGCCGATCGGGCCGATGACGGTCATCCTCACGGTCCTCGGACTTTCGATCTGGGACCGGAAAGCCAAGTGGATCACCACGCTCGGTTGGGGTTGGGGCCTGATCCTCTTTGTTGCCATTGTCGGGCCATGGGCTTGGGCTGTCACGGTCGCTACAGACGGCGGGTTCTGGAAGGCGGCTATCATTGGCGATCTGGCTCCAAAACTCTCGGGTGGCCAGGAGAGCCATGGTGCCCCCTTTGGCTATCACGCGGTTGCAGCCATTATTCAGACGTTTCCGGCGACCCTGTTGCTGCCGGCCGCCGTCATGGTGGGCTGGCGGCATCGCGCAGAGCCGGGGGTTCGGTTTGCCCTGTGCTGGTTGGTGCCCACTTGGCTGATCTTTGAGCTGACCCCGACCAAGCTCTCACACTATGCCTTGCCCTGCTATGGAGCCTTGGCTTGGCTGGCTGGCGCCGCGCTGCGCGAACCGCTAGGCGCAGGTGTGCGGTGGATCGGAGCCGGGATGCAGGCCTTGGTGGGACTGTTGCTAGCCATTGGGACAGCCTACCTGATGAACCTTTACGGCGACCGTCAAGACTTGCCAGCAGCAGTGCTGACGGGTTTGGCCTTCGCGGCAGCCGGCGGCGTAGGTGCCTATTGTATCCTAAAACATCAGCCTTTGAGGGCACTCGTTTGGGCACTTCCCTTGGGTATCCTGGCGCACAGTGTTTTGGTGGGCGGGCTCTTGCCACATCTAGAACCCATCCTGTTGTCTAAGCGCATTGAAGCGGTATTGGCCAAGGCGCAGCTCTTACCACGCCAGGGCACCGCGCCGGGTCCCATAGCTGTTGCCGGCTATGCCGAACCCAGTCTGGTCTTTGCCATTGGCACCGGCACGGATCTGGGAGATGCCAAGGACGCCGCAGAGGCTCTGGCCGATCATCGCGCCGCAGTGGTTGAGGACCGGGAGCAACCGGCCTTTCAAGCGACGGTTAAGACCCTGGGTGTCAGGCCGCGCCTGATTGGTAGCGTCAAAGGTTTGGACTATTCGAACGGCGATGAGATGATCCTCTCGGTCTATGCGCCCGCCGCCGAAGCACCTGTGGAGCCGCAACCATGACCCGCTTTATTGAAATCGTCGAAGTCGGGCCTAGGGATGGCCTGCAAAACGAGAAGACTACCCTAAGCGTCGAGCAAAAGCTGGAATTCATTGCCAGGTTGGATGCTGTCGGCGCGCGGCGGATGGAAGTGGTGTCTTTCGTCAATCCAAAGCGGGTGCCCCAGATGGCCGGAGCCGAGGAGGTTATG
>JANLPX010000046.1:0-4643 GCA_031367485.1 Alphaproteobacteria bacterium
GAGCACTTCGTCTATCTGGGCGCTCGGGTTTATGAATATCCCAGACGCGCGGACGGCGACTACGCGCCTGAGGAACCGCTATTTCAGCCTCATGACGGGTTGGGTGTTCTGCGAGATCCTGCCCGGACAATTTTGCGCCGAACCTCCGAACCCGCCGTGCTGTCCGCCCAGATACGCAAGCGGCTGGCTGACCCAACGGTAATGGTCGCTAAGTCTAATGTCCGCAGCTTGGTCCATCGGCGCGGCTATATGGACTATGTCGGGATCAAGAAATACGGGCAGGACGGCAAGCCCTCAGGAGAGGTGCGTTTTGTCGGTCTGTTCACGGCTGAGGCCTATGACAAGCCCGCCAACGAGGTGCCGCTAATCCGTGCCAAGTTGGCAGCGGTCTTGGCCAAATCCGGCGCACTTCCTGGTAGCCACAACGAGAAGCGCCTGAAGAACATCGTTGAGAACCACCCGCGCGATGAGCTGTTTCAGGCCTCAGAGGCCGACCTGCTGGCGATCTCACAGGCGACGTTGCATCTCTATGACCGCCCGCGAGTTCGGCTGTTTGAGCGCCGTGACACCTATGATCGGTTTGCCTCGCTAATGATGTATGTGCCGCGCGAACGCTATGACTCAGAGCTTCGCGCCAAGGCGGGCGCGTTGCTTGCCAAGGCCTATGGCGGTCGAATCTCAGCCTATTATCCGCACTTTTCAGATGCCCCCTTGGCGCGGGTTCACTTCATCATTGGGTTCACGCCTGGCGAACACAACGACCCTGATCTGGCCGCCGTCGAGCGCGACATTGCAGCTGCAGCCCGAACCTGGGAAGATCGTTTTTCCGAAGGTGTCCGCGCCACGGGGCGACCCACTGCGGAAGTCGCTGATGTACTCGCGCGATATGGCGAAGCCTTTCCTGCGGGGTACCGAGATACCTATGACGTCTCCGAGGCCTTAGCTGACTTGGCCGTTATCGACGCGATGAGACCCGAAGAGGCCGTTCGGGTTCGCGCCTATCGCAAGGAAGGCGATTTAAGCACGCAGTTTCGGTTCAAACTCTACCGGGTTGGGGGGGCGGCACCTCTGGCCGATGTCCTGCCAATTTTGGAAAATATGGGCCTGAAGGCGATGGCCGCGACGGGCTCACCGATCCAACGCAAGGACCAAAGGCCTGTGTGGATTCACGACTTTGATTTGCTCGACGAACAAGGCGAGCATTTGAGGTTCGAGGATGTGAGGCACGCCTTCGAGGACGCTTTCACCGGCGTCTGGACGGGGGCGACAGAGAATGACGGCTTCAATCGTCTGGTCCTTGAACTCTCAATGTCTTGGCGAGAAGCGGCGTTGATCCGCGCCTTGGCTAGACATCGCCAACAGTCAGGCCTTGATCCCAGCCAGCGGGTTCAGGAAGCCGCCCTCTCGGCTCATCCGGGCGTGACCCGACTGATCCTTGATCTGTTCAGAGCCAAGTTTGATCCGGTGCCAAAGGTCGACCTGGCCAAGCGGCGCGCGCAGGCTACCGAGGTGATGGCTGAGATCACAGAGGCCCTGCAGCAGGTCGAAAGCTTGGACGATGACCGGGTCTTGCGACGGATCGCCCTCTTGGTGGGGGCCATCCAGCGAACCAACTATTATCAGCCGGGATCAGACGGCCTCGCCAAACCCTATATCAGCTTCAAAGTCGCCTCGCCGGAGCTGGCTGACCTTCCGCTACCCAAGCCCTATCGGGAGATTTTTGTCTGGGCGACCCACGTGGAAGGGGTACATCTGCGGTTTGGCCCTGTGGCGCGAGGCGGCCTGCGCTGGAGTGATCGGCGGGACGATTTTCGCACCGAAGTCTTGGGTCTGGTCAAGGCGCAGCAGGTCAAGAACGCGGTCATCGTTCCGGTCGGATCTAAGGGCGGCTTTTATCCCAAGCAATTGCCAAAAGGCGGCAGTCAGGACGCTATTCGCACCGAGGGCATCCGCGCCTATACGACTTTCCTTCAGGGCTTGTTGGACATCACAGACAACCTGACGCCCGACGGCAAGGTTATCCATCCCAAGCACGTGGTGGTTCACGATGGCGACGATCCTTATCTGGTGGTGGCCGCCGATAAGGGCACGGCGACCTTCTCCGACATCGCCAATGGGATCGCTGACAGCTACGGGTTCTGGCTCTCCGACGCCTTCGCGTCTGGGGGTTCGGTGGGCTATGACCACAAGGTGATGGGCATTACCGCCCGTGGAGCCTGGGAGGCCGTCAAGCGGCACTTCCGCGAACTGGGCAAGGATATCCAGAGCGAGCCGTTCACCGTGGTTGGGGTCGGCGACATGTCGGGCGATGTGTTCGGCAACGGCATGTTGCTCAGCAAACAGACCAAGCTTTTGGCGGCCTTTGACCATCGGCATATCTTCCTAGATCCCGATCCTGATACGGCATCGTCGCATGCCGAGCGGGCCCGGATGTTCGTGTTGCCTCGCTCGTCTTGGGATGACTATGACCGCAAGAAAATTTCCAAGGGTGGTGGCGTCTTTCCGCGCAGTTTGAAGTCTATTCCGCTCTCCAAAGAAGTGCGGGCGATGCTGGAGATCACGGCTGAGAGCGCCACCCCAGCCGAGCTGTTGACTGCCATCCTGAAGGCACCAGCCGAACTTCTCTATCTCGGTGGTATCGGCACCTATGTGAAGGCCAAGTCCGAGAGTCATGCTCAAGCCGGCGACAAGACCAATGACGCCCAGCGGGTCAATGGGGCGGATCTTCGGGTCAAGGTGGTGGGCGAAGGGGCCAATCTGGGTCTGACCCAGGCCGGCCGCATTGAGTTCGCGTTGGCTGGGGGCCGCATCAACACCGATGCCATCGACAACAGTGCCGGGGTCGATAGCTCTGACCACGAGGTGAATATCAAGATCGCCACGGGAATGCTGGAGCGGACTGGGGTTCTGGACCGACCCAAGCGTAACAAGCTGCTCAAATCCATGACCGATGACGTGGCCAGCCATGTGTTGGATCATAATTATGATCAGACCCTGGCCCTGTCGCTGATGGATCTCGACGCCAAAAGTGACCTGGACGCCCAGGGCCGCTTCATGTCGGGCTTAGAGGCCGAGGGCAGGCTGGACCGAAACGTTGAAGGATTGCCAGACGCCATCTTGATGGCAGAAAGAAAACAGGCTGGGCGGGGTTTGGCGCGACCGGAAGAGGCGGTCTTGCTGGCCTATGGCAAGCTGGAATTGTCGCAGGAAATGGTGGGGTCGACGGCCCCTGACGACCCTTTCTTTGAAGCCATCCTTGTGAACTATTTCCCCAAGGGTCTCGCCAAGCACGCCGAGGTGCTCAAGCGCCACCGTCTGCGTCGCGAGATCATTGCTACGGTGGTGTCAAATGATGTGATCAACAGGTGTGGCCCGTCGTTTCCGTCGCGGCTGATGTCTGCGGCGTCCTGTGACGTGAAGGCCTTTGTGATCGGCTATGAGGCGGCCAAGGCCGTGCTTGATCTGCCCAAGCTTTGGGATGCGGTGTCCGGGTTGGACGCGCAGGTCACACGAGAGGTCTCGTCTGGCGGCCAAATGGCGCTCTATCGGGCGCTCGTCTACACCTTGCGGGGTGAGACCTTCTGGCTGGCACGCCGGGCTGCTCGAGAGGGTTTGGGTGTCCAGGCGCTGATTGATCGCTACGGGCCGGGGACGGCTACTCTGCGTAAGCTCGGCTCGGACGTGCTCTCGCCCGTCGAACAGAAGCGGGTGGCGGCGCAGACGGCGGAATTGATCTCGGCGGGCGCGCCTAAGGGTCTAGCCGGGCAGGTCGCCAATATCGAACCTCTGACGACGGCCATTGACTTGGTTGATCTCGCCGAGGGGTCTAGCTGGCAGTTGGGTCATGTGGCCAGGCTCTATCACAAAGTCGGCGAGTTCTTCGCATTTGACCGGTTGAGGGCTGCAGCGGGGGATTTCCGGGCGACTGACAACTTCGAACGCACCGCGATCAGGCGGCTGATGGAGGATTTGTTGGTAGAGCAAGCGGCGCTGACGCGCACCATCATGGCCTTTTCGGGAAGCCAGCAGGCAGGTCAGGACGCTGAGCATGCAAAAGACGCAGTGAACTCATGGTGCTCCTTGCGTCGGGAGGCGACAGGTGCGGCGCATCGCGCGGTTGAGGATATCGAGGCCGCCGGGGGCCCCTGGACCTTCGCCAAGCTGACCATCGCAAACGCGGCACTGCGGGAATTAGTGGGTTAGGCCCTTCGGCACCACCGCTCAAGGTCTCGCTCGCGACCCATGAGGGCTAAGCCGGACGCGATGGATTCAAGTTCGCTGCCGGTTTCGATCCTGGCTGGGTCGAACCGTCGGGTGAAGATGTCGCGGACGGCAGGGACCAGTGAGGATCCTCCCGTCAGGAATACGCGGTCGATATCGTCGGGGGTCAGATCGGCATCAGCTAATGCGGCGTCTACGGCAGTTTCGATGCGGGCTAATTCAGGTGCGATCCAGGTTTCGAACTCTGAACGTTGGACCTGTCGTTCGAGCGCGATGCTGCCAGCTGCAAAGTGGAAAGTGGCGATCTCGTCTATCGACAGGGCCTCTTTGAGGCGACTGACCGAACGATAGAGTTGATAGCCGTAGTTTTCGTCTAGGGTCTCAACCAACCGCTTGATTTTGTCGGGTTCGTCGGCTTCGCG
>JANLPX010000058.1:0-2228 GCA_031367485.1 Alphaproteobacteria bacterium
GGCCTCATCGGAGCAAGTATATCGCCGAATTGCTACTGCGGTAGACGGCAACTTCTATAGGGCGACCTATGGCGATGTCGCTCAGGCCAGAATCGACCCCGTGACACATTATGCTCACGACGGCTGGCACGAAGGACGCGATCCGGCCCCGTGGTTTTCGACCAAGGCCTATCTAGAGGCCAACCCCGACGTCATAGGAATTAACCCCCTCTATCACTACCTCACCAAAGGCTGGCGGGAGGGCCGAGTGACTTCGCCTTCAAAGGCCAAAATCGGCTACCTCCAAGACCGAGCGAAGCGGGGACTTCCGGCGTTTTGGAAAGCCGATCTGGTGCCTGCTGACGGCCCTTCTACAGGCGATCACAGTCTGCCGGGTCCGCAAACTCTTGAGCGGGTCGCGGCAGCCTTTGACGCTCGATTTTATCGCGCGCTCTATCCTGACATTGACGGAGATGATGAGGCTCTGCTCGACCAATTCTTGACTACTGGTTGGAAGGAAGGTCGCGATCCCAACCCTCGTTTCTCTGTCCGAGACTATCTTATGCTCAACCCAGATGTGGAAGCGGCTAAGATCAATCCCTTCGTTCACTTCATACTGACAGGACAGGCTGAGGGTCGTCTCGGCCGTAGCAATGTGGATTTCCGCCACGAGGTCATCGCGCGACTGACCCCCATGATTGACCGTCTAGAGGTGGCCAAACTCCGATCGCGCGGCTTTCCCGCTCAGGACCAGAAGGTTCTATCTGCCGCCCTATCCAAAGGTCGATCCAAGGCGCGGTCGATCCACATTAGCGTCAGCCACGACGATTTCACGGCCCACGTCGGCGGCGTACAGCTCTGCTTGCAACGTGAGGCGGCGGCGCTGACGGCTGCACAAATTGATCATCTACATCTGTACCCTGTCGCCGCGTGGCCAACCCTGCGACCCACCGATTGCCCAACCTCAATCGGGGTACTGTGGAATGGTCGTGATCTGGGAGCATTCACCTCGAGCGATCTCGCCCAAGTCCTCAAAGATCGACATTGGAGCAAGCGCAGCAGCTTTGCGATCCACAGCCTTTTGGGTCATTCGGTTGAAGAAATCCTGTCGATCCTTGCAGCCGCAGGATTGTCCAAAGGATTCTTCTGGCTGCACGATTTTACCAGTCTCTGTGCTGGTTTTCATCTCTTGCGAAATGATGTCGCAGATTGTGGCGCGCCGCCTGCAGACAGCGCGGCGTGTGGCGTCTGCATTTATCAGCCCTATCGATGGGCTCACGTCGAAAGCCACAATCAACTGTTTGGCGCGTTGGATCTTACCGTTGTTGCGCCGTCTAGGACGACCTACAATACTTGGCGGCTAGCCACGACAGCGCCCTTGAACCAGCGTTTTGTCATTCATCCGCATGCGACTTTGACCCAAGCGACACCGCCAACGCAATCGGATGCCGGAGTCTTAAAGGTTGCCTTTCTTGGCATGCCCGCAGCCCATAAGGGGTGGCCCGCGTTTGCCGAGTTGGCCATCAGGTTTTCCGGTGATCCGCGCTATCAGTTTCTGCATTTGGGGTCAGTCGCGGTTAAAGGCGTACCCGCAGAATTTCATCAGGTATCCGTCACCGCCTCTGAACCCTTAGCCATGCGTGACACCCTCTTGAATTTGAAGGTTGATGTGGCGTTGATTTGGTCTCTATGCCGCGAGACCTTTTCGTTCGCCGCTTATGAGGCGGCCGCCGCGGGCGCGTTGATTTTGACGGGTCCAGACAGTGGAAATGTCGCGGCGTTTGTCGCTGAGACCTCGCTCGGTGTTGTCTTGGGTAACGAGACTGAGTTGATGGCGCTGTTCGCCGATGGTGCGGCGTCGGGAATGGCACGTTCGATACGAAAGCCGGCGACCTATGACCTCGCCTTTAGCGCTCTGACAGTTGATCTTTTGGAGGGGCAATGAAGGTTCTCGTCTATTCCAGCTTTACCTATTCGTACTTGAACCGGGCGAGGGTGTTATTCCGAAGCTTGCGGCGCTTCCATCCAACTTGGGAATTGGTCGCTCTGATCACAGATCAGCCACCGCGCGGGTTCAAGTTGGATGTGGAGCGTGAGGATTTCGACCGGGTCGTCTTGGCCGAGGAGCTGGGCATAGCAGACTTTCAGTCTTGGATGTTCAAGCACGACGTCGTTGAGGTCTGCACCGCTGTAAAGGGCCCATTTCTGCATCAGGCCTGCGCGAGCGGGGCTGACATTGTGATGTATCT
>JANLPX010000059.1:0-2509 GCA_031367485.1 Alphaproteobacteria bacterium
GCATGCCAGCCATTGGCGGCAGAATGTCGGACCAAGCAAGCCACCTGAATATGGTGCATTGCCAGGATCATGCCTGAGCTGCCACAGGCCCCGGCCAGGGCTTGGCAGTGAGCCGCGATCTGGGCCAAGCTCGCGCCGGGCCCTTCCAGTGCCGTCGGTACAAGGGCGCCCAATAGTCCATGCTCACGCAGGGCCGCAAAGGTCTCCGCCGGAAACCGACCCTCGACGTCTACCAAGGGTGCAGCTTTGCGCGCGATATCGACCACACTCTGTGGGATTGCGCCCACGGCAGATACTGCGCCAGCGATGGGTGCTGGTTGTCGGGCGCTCATAGGTGCCCCTCGCTCAGAGATAGTAGTGTTTGCATTGCCCCGATCCGAACTCGTTGGCCATCCTAGCGTGTGGCAGCAAGAGAGTCTCTAATGCTCAAGCTCCAGCGAGAAGAGTGCGCCAAATGGGTGCTAGTCGCAGCAGGTCTTCATCGGTTGAACCGACAATTTGTCGCTGGCCTTCGAACGCCACGCCGGTCAGATCGCCGCGCCGCCAACGCAGCCGAACCCCGCTAACCAAGCCGTCACGAACCTGGAGCAGCTGGAAACGAGGCGGCAGGGGATAGACCGCCGAAATCTGAAGTTTCGCGCCGCCCTTCGAAATGTCCGTGATCGCGCAATCGGCCCAAAGCGTACCATCCGGTCCGTAGAGGGCGCGAGCCCGCTGGCTGGTTGTTTCGCGAGGATCGACGCGGCGATCCTGAAAGGACTGTTGAGCGTTCACGACCCCAACCTACTCGGCACACGTTAAGAATGAGTCGCCCGCCCGATGCTCTACCGCGAACGTCCCCGGGCGCTCACTGGCCAGATCTCCACCAGGGTGTCGTCGACCACCACATGATAGCTGTCATAGAGATCGACAGTCGGATCGCAGTGGGGAATCGACAGGATGACGCGGTCGGAAACGACCAGCTGGGAGCCGATGTCCGGCGCGATCACTGCGCCATGCTCGTCACCCATGAAGGCAAATCGAGCGCCTTCGGGTGCACCTTGCGCGACCTTTGGGGGCTCGCCCTCAGTGGCGAAAGCTTTGAACCCCGCGTCTACCGTCACCAGCGATCGGGCATTGGCGCTAACCACCCGAGCATCGATGTAGAGCGACGTTTCGTAGGGTGACGCGTCCGCCCCAAGTCCGGTCAAATCGCAGGCTCGGTATTGGTCATCCATGAAGACGTAGGAGCCGACCTGCAACTCGGTAAAGACCCCCAACTCCAAATCAATCCGGTGGGTGCCAGTGCCCGATCCTGTGACGATGATCGGCGGGCTGCCTGCCTGCGTCAGTGCAGCGATCACGTTCTGCAGATAGACGGTGCGTTCGGCCACAGCCGCCTGCCGTTCTTCGAAGCTCTCGATATGCTGTTCGCGGCCGCAATAGAATTGCACGCCGCCATAGGTCAGGGCCGCTGAGGCCTTGATCATTTCGGCTAAGGCGACAGCCGCCTCGGGGGAGGCAACGCCGGTGCGCCGAATTCCTGGGTCGATGTCGATGAACAGGTTCAAAGGCCGCTCAGCTGACGCGGCTCGCGCCAGGGCCGCCACATTGGCCGGGTTGTCCACCACCACAGACAGACGTTCAGAGCTTTCGTTCAAGACAACCAATCGCGTGATGGCGCTGGGCGACACCACGGGCGAGGTGATGTGCAAGCCCGCAATCCCGCCCTCTGCCAGGGTCTCAGCTTCGCCCAGCTTGGCGCAGCATTGGCCTATGGCTCCTGCTGCGATCTGACGCTTGGCGATATCGACGCTCTTATGAGTTTTGGCGTGCGGACGTAGTTGCACGCCCTTGCTCGCCGCCAGTTTCGCCATGGCTGCGATGTTGCGATCCAGGGCCTCGATATCCAAGACCAGCACCGGGGTATTCAGACTGCGCCGCGACCCCTGGCGGCCGATGAGATCGCCGTGCAGGCGTTGGTCAAAGGACTGGCTCATGGGAAGGGCCGTCAACTGAATAGCTCCGCCAAATGGGCGTTGAGGAATTTGCCGTCCGGATCAAAGCCCCGACGCACTTCCCGGAACCGCTCGGCCATGGGGTAGAGCGCGGTGACGTCATCGCGAGTTAGGGTGTGGCGCTTGGCCCAGTGGGGTCGGCCGCCATGGGCGCGGAACATCTTCTCTGCCGGTGCAAACAGTTTTCGAAAAGGCATCTTGGCGTATTGGTGCATGGAAATCGATGCGCCGGGGCCATTGTTGAAGGGGCTGAGCCAGATGTCATCCGCCGCCGCCCACCGGAACTCGAAGGGGAAAGTCACCGGTAACTTCT
Source organism: Alphaproteobacteria bacterium (assembly GCA_031367485.1). GTDB lineage: Bacteria > Pseudomonadota > Alphaproteobacteria > Caulobacterales > Caulobacteraceae > Phenylobacterium. Next base: position 2,311 of record JANLPX010000059.1, read on the forward strand.
CAGCCCGGATCCAGGCGATCACCTCCTGAATGGCGGCCAGGCCGTTGGCGCGGGGGAGCTCATACTCCATTTCTTCAAACCGAACCGACCGTTCGGAGGGGAAGATCTTATAGGCCGGGCCAACCCGATTGCCGGAGCCAGAGGCGCGCGACATGAACCTCTGCATGCGCGGGATCAGGAAGGGTGCAGTTCGTGCGGC
>JANLPX010000308.1:0-3580 GCA_031367485.1 Alphaproteobacteria bacterium
ACTGGAGGCCAAGGGCATTTCGGTGGCAAATGAGATCGAGCACTTTGCACCGAGCGCTGACGCGGCGGCTGAGCGCGGATTGTGGATGCAGGAGTATATCAGCCGCGTGCTGCGTATCGTACAGCAGGGGGCCGAGGGTATCGAGGCGGCCACGAAAGGCGACCTCTATTCCGCAGAGGTGGCGGTCGAGGTTTCTAAAGATGAGCTTTAGTCCGTAGCAGCCCTAGGTGACAGGCCAGCCCTAGCCCTTCATAAACTGCCCATTCAGGTTGGGTTCAGTCGATGGGAGTTATTGGTCGAGGCATGAAATGGATTCTAATCCTTGTCAGCTTGCTCGTCGCGGCACCAGAAGTGGCGTCGGCGCAGCGCTATCCTGACAATGAACGACCTTCCTATGGTAGCGGTCATGGCGATCAGGATGATGCGCGCGAGCGGGTGCGCGGTGGGCGTCAAGTCTCGCTCTCTCTGGTCATTCGCCAAATCGCCGTCCGCACTCCAGGGCGGCAACTGAACACCACCATGGGCGAGTACGGCGGTCGGACGGCCTATTTCATCCAGTGGCAGACGCCCGAAAACCAAGTGATCATCTTCATTGCCGATGCTCAGACGGGCCAGATTATCGGCCAGCAGGGTGGATAGGAGCCAGCGTTGCGCATATTATTGGTCGAAGATGATCCCGATCTTACCCGCCAGCTGAAAAGTGCATTGGCCGACGCGGGCTATGTGGTCGATCACGCACCAGACGGCGAAGAGGCGCAGTTTTTAGGCGAAACTGAACCGTATGATGCGGTCGTGCTCGACCTGGGCCTGCCCAAGGTGGATGGCGTCTCGGTATTGGAACGTTGGCGGCGGGGGAACGTCGCGACACCTGTTCTGATCCTTACGGCACGCTCGGCATGGAGCGAAAAGGTGGCGGGTTTTGATGCCGGAGCCGACGACTATTTGACCAAGCCGTTTCATACCGAGGAGCTCTTGGCGCGACTACGTGCCTTGTTGCGACGGAGCGCTGGGCATGCGGCTCCGAGTTTGACCTGCGGCGGATTGCGTCTGGATCCTCGGGCGGCACGGGCCAGCGTCAATGGCGAGCCCCTGCGGCTGACCTCGCTGGAATACCGCCTGCTGCACTATCTGATCATGCACCAGGGCCGCGTCATCAACCGCACCGAGTTGGTCGAGCACCTCTATGATCAGGACTTCGATAGGGATTCTAACACGATCGAAGTTTTCATCGGTCGGTTGCGCAAGAAGATGGGAGCTGACCGGATCGAAACCGTACGCGGCTTAGGCTATAGGCTGACCGCTCCGGCTGAAGAGTTGAAAGACGAGGCTAAAGCCTCGTGACATCGTCGATGTTCGGCCGTCCATCCCTGGTTCGACGGCTGGTCATCCTGGCAGCGGGCTGGTCTCTGGCGGTGTTGCTTGTCTCGGCGATTGTGCTGGCTCTATTGTTTCAGCAAGCGGCGCTGCGCCGATTTGACCAGGGCCTGGGGGAACTGATCGATAATCTGGTGGCTGGTGCGACCCTCGATGACACCGGCAAAGTGCTGGCACCTGCGCTTACCGACCTTCGGGCGTTGCGGGTCTATTCCGGGAAGTATTGGCAGATTGCTGAGCCGACACCGAGCGGTGGTATCCACCCCATGGTGCGGTCACGGTCGTTGTGGGACTCAGAGTTAGGTTCGGTTATTGGCTTGGCCCGCCGCTTATCCCTCAATCCTGGGAGCCCGATCGCCTATGAAATCAGCGGACCCTTGAAAGAACCGCTGAGGGTGCGCGCCTCGCAGGTCAAGTTGCCCGGTAGGACTCAGCCGGTGATCTTCATGGCGGCAGAGGACCGGACCTCGATCAACCAGGATATTCGCAGTTTTATGACTGCCACCGCCGTCGTCTTCCTGTTGCTGGGCGCTGGCCTGGTGGCCGCAGTGGTCATTCAGGTGAGGGTGGGTCTGACGCCGATCTTTGACCTGCGACGCGAAGTCGCAGAGGTGCGGCGCGGCAAGGCCGAGCGAGTGGTGCGGAGCTATCCGAGTGAACTCACGCCTCTGGCCGATGAGTTGAATGCGCTGATGGCGCACAATCAAGAAGTTGTTGAGCGCCAAAGGACCCATGTGGGCAATTTGGCTCATGCTTTGAAGACGCCGTTATCGGTAATCTTGGCCGAATCCGAATTGCAGCCGGGTCCGCTGGCTGAAGTCGTCGTCCGTCAATCCCAGGCCATGCGCCATCAGGTCGACCATCACCTACGCCGGGCGCGAGCCGCAGCGCGCAGCCAAACCTCGGGCGAGCGCACGTCAGTTGCCGAGGTACTGGACGAACTTTCCCGAACCCTACAACTCATGTTTAGTGAGAAAAATGTTAAGATTGAATGGGATGCTGATGAAGCGGTGATGTTTTTGGGGGAACGACAGGACCTACTCGAGCTGGTGGGTAATCCGATGGAGAACGCCTGTAAATTTGGAAAGGGTCGGGTCAAGGTTTCGGCGGCTGCGATCTCTGCAGAGCGGTTCTTGCTGGCCATTGAGGATGACGGCCCCGGTCTAATTGATGCCGATCGCGAGGCTGCCATGGCACGGGGCACGCGGCTGGACGAAACGGCACCGGGGTCCGGTTTGGGTCTTAGCATCGTCGACGAATTGGCCCGCGCCTATGGAGGAACGCTGGCCCTCTCCCGATCCAAATTGGGGGGTCTACGTGTCGACCTCGAGCTTCCGCGTGCTGAGATTTGACGTAACTCTGCTGATTCTGATCTCTTGCCATGCGGCTGAGAGAGTTAGGCTCGCGCTCGCCGGGGGTTTGAGTTAAAGCCCGCTAATGATCGCTTTGTGGGTCGCGGCAGGGGTGCTTTCAGCCATCGCAGCCGGCCTAGTCCTCTATCGTGCCGCCCTAGCGGCAAGGGCCGTCGGATCGGCAGATCCGACCCTTGCGACCTATCGTCGTCAGTTGCACGAAATAGATGACTTGGCAGCGCGCGGACTGCTGGCGACCGATGAAGTTCGGGCCGCCCATTCCGAGGCAGGGCGCCGGCTTTTGCACGCCGCTGATCAAGCAGAGCCCGACTGGCAGGCACCAGCGCGCCACCGGGCGTGGGTCTTGGCCTCAGTTGGTATTGCCGCAACGGGCGCGCTTGTCGTCTACCTCGCCGTCGGTTCACCCCTGTTCCCCGATCAACCGATCAGATCGCGGATTGCCACTTGGCGCGCAGCAGACCTTGCGACCCTGACGGCGCCAGAGATGGCGGCCGTGTTGCGCATGGCAACGCAGCAAAAACCTGACGTGGAGGGCTACCGGTTCTTAGCGCTCGCCGAAAACCAGTCTGATAATCCACACGCCGCCGCCAAAGCCTTACGTAAGGCAATCGCGCTAGCCCCGCAGCGCCCCGATCTTTGGGAAATGCTGGGGGTCAGTTTGGTGGGCGCGGCCGGGGGTGGTGAAACTCGTGAGGCGACAGCAGCCTTTCGGACAGCGTTGGGCCTCGACCCGACGCTTGTCTTGGCGCGTTTTCACCTAGCTAGGGCAATGTCACAGGCGGGTGATAGGGATGGCGCGGTTAAAGCGCTCCTGGCTCTACGCACTGATTTGC
>JANLPX010000311.1:0-2027 GCA_031367485.1 Alphaproteobacteria bacterium
CCGCGCGCGCGTTGCCGGCAGCCACGAGATTCTCAGCGATGTCCACTCCCAGGACGTTGGCGCCTCGCTGCGCTGCCGGTACTGCGGTCGTGCCGTCGCCGCAGCCAAGATCGAGAATGTCCAGGCCCGGCTTCACGCCAAGGCTATCGACCAGCTCCTCACCGCTTTCCCGCATCGCGGCGGCAATCTTGGTGAAGTCGCCTTTCTCCCACAGCGCCTTGTTCGGATTCATGGACTCGCCTCCCTTTTCTTGGAGCCGACACTTAATCACTCGCGGCTTGAGGAGTCATCGGGGTAGTCTTGAGGATTGCTTCAGTCATAATTCCCTACCTCCGGAAACCCCGCTTCTCGGAACCTCGGAAGGTCGGCTAACGGGCAGGGACCTGCCGCCTTCGAAACAGTGAAGCTTAAGTAATTATCGCTAGAAATGTCGAGACAGAGCAAAATACGACAATAGTAAAGCCAAGCGTTACCATGAATACTATCACGTTTTAGTAATCAGGCCTCCCAATAGGCGAGTCTGACTCGGGGCCGCCACAGAGTTGTGTTAGGAAAATTGCGGCGTCGGGTTGTCTTGCGCTCGATCCATTCCGGTTGGTCCGCGAAATCGCCGCCAGACGCCATCCAAACCAACAGCCGCATTCAGCGGTCAAGAGAGGAGCGTCCCCATGGCTACGGCCACAACTCATCGTAAGGCTCAAATCTTCATCGGCGACAAGGCCCGCGCCGTGCGTATCTTCCATCCGGGCAAGCTCACACCGGGTGAGATTTCGCGCATCGACGAGGTGCTGATCAATGACGTTATCAAGGGTCTAACAGGCTGCGCCTGTCTGTCCGGCACCATCGATGTCATCTGGGAGCGAGATTTCGAGCGCGTTCTCGACGTTCAGCTCGGCCACTAGACCGGTGCCGACGGGATGACCTCCTCCTCCCCGATGGTGGGGCTGCTCTATAATCCGGCGGTCCCGCTCGTGCTCGATGCGCTGGGTGCGCGTGTCGATTTCGTAGAGGTCATCCCGGATCGGCTTTGGTACGACTTCGGTGTTGAGGCCGGGGCTAGCCGATTTAGCCACTCTCATCTCGCCGTGGATGAATTGCGCGCCTACACGCAGGACCGCGCCGTCATCGGCCACGGCATTGGTCTGTCTCTGCCCAGCGCCATGCCCCTGGACGAGGGGTTGCTGGATCAGGTCGCCGCCTCCCACCGCGACCTCGGTTACCAGTGGTACTCAGAACACCTTTCGATGTTCCTGGCCCCCCATAGGTCTGTGCCCAATGCCCAGGCTGGCATGGGCCTGCCGGTCGTGTTCGACCAAGAGTCCCTCGACATCGTCAGCGCCAAGGTCGGTCAACTGTCCGAAGCCTTGGGCGGTGCTCAGATTTTGCTGGAAAACGGCGCGATCTTCTCGGCCATTCCAGACGCCGACATGACCGAGCCCGCCTTCTTCAATGCTCTGCACGCGGCCACTGGCTGCGGCATGTTGCTCGACCTACACAACCTCTACGCCAATACGCTCAATATCGGGATGGACGCCGAGGCCTATCTCGCCCAGATCAATCCTGAGATTGTGGTTGAGATTCACCTCGCCGGCGGTGACTGGCTGAAATCGCACTACACTGACAGCCACTCGCGCCCGACGCCTGCAAAGGTGTGGGATTGGGCTAGGGCGTGGGCTCCCAGCTTTCCCAATCTGGCGGCCATTACCTACGAGTATCATGAGAGCTATCACAAGCGGCTCGGTCTCGTGGGCATCGGCCAAGAGCTTGAGCTGATGCACGATCTAGCAGATCAGGTTGGTCAAACCCGCCGTACCAAGGCCAGGGTCTCAGCATGAGCTTGGCTCAGTTCCAGACCGCCTTGGCCGACCTGACGGCCTCGCCGGACTTGGTGCGCCAGGTGCGTGCAGATCCCGATGTCCTTGCCAGCCTCTATGACCTCAACCCCCGGGAACACCACCGTCTGGCCCAGATCGCCGCCAGCCGGGGGATGGAGGCCAATTGCATGCTTTACCGCGCTAATCGCCTAG
>JANLPX010000081.1:0-3142 GCA_031367485.1 Alphaproteobacteria bacterium
TGCAGATCAGGTCCCGTTTACGGCGGGTTAGGGTTAGATCGTGCGCTACAGGGGTCTAGCCCACAAATCTGTGACTAGAATGCGACAGTTTGGCGCCGGAAACATTTCGCAGCGGTAATCTTCGTTGACCCCTAGGGTGTATCTCCCGTAACTCCTAAGTAACCGAACTCTTCTTTTGGATTCGGGACCTTTTTATTTTGGGGAGCGAGTGCCGCAGATCGTGATGATCGGTGGACCGCCGGAGGACCTAAGCCTTGAAAATGATAACAACGCGGGAACGCCTATTGGCGTCTTCCATGATTTGCGGCGCGGCATTTATGGCGATGTCGTCGACCAGCACGGTCGCCTTCGCTGCTGCCGCTTCGGACAACACGCAGGTTGAAGAGCTTGTCGTCACAGGTTCGCGCATTGCGCGTAAGGACTATGTGGCCAACAGCCCGATCACCACGGTTACCGACGAAGCCATTAAGGCCAGCGGCAATACCTCGGTTGAGAATATCCTGAACGTCCTGCCACAGGTCGTTCCGGGCCTCAGCTCGGCCTCCAACAACCCATCCGACGGTACGGCCACGGTCGACCTTCGTGGCCTCGGCCCGACGCGCACTCTGGTGCTGATCAATGGCCGCCGGATGAACCCGTCGACCAAGAACAACGCGGTCGACCTGAACAACGTCCCGACACGCCTTATTGAGAAGGTCGAAGTCGTCACCGGCGGTGCCTCGACCGTTTACGGTTCCGACGCCCTGGCTGGCGTCGTGAACTTCCAGCTGAAGCAAAACTTCGAAGGCCTGGACATCTCTGGTCAATACGGCCTGTCCGGCTATGGCGATGGCGAAAAGTCTGACGTTTCGGTCATCTTCGGCTCTAACTTCGCCGATGATCGCGGCAACGTCACGGGCTTCGTAAGCTATGCTGACCGCAATCAGGTTTTGCCGAACAGTGATCGTTCATGGTCTTTGATCGATACCAAAGGCGGTTCTGGAACCGGTGTAAATGGCGGTTTGAACCAGATCGGTGTCAACCCGTTTGGTGGTTCAACGGCCAGCCCATTGCATCGTCGATATGCCTTCAATGGCGACGGTTCGATCCGTCCGTTCGTCAATGACTTCTCATTGCTCACCGGCGACCGTTATAACTTTGCACCGGTCAACCCGCTGTTCTCTGACGGCGAACGCCTCAATATGGCGTTCCTCGCTCACTACGACATCACCGACAGCATCCAGGCTTACACTGAGGCTTTCTACACCGACAGCCGCAACAGCGCGCAGTTGGCTCCGACGCCGGCGACCGGGATCCAAATCCCCTACAACAACGCCTTCGTGTCGCCCTCATTGGCAGCCTTGGCCGCGACCCGAACCAATCCAACGGCCGACCTCGATCTCTCCCGCCGAATGGTTGAAATCGGCGCGCGTCAAGAAACCCGCAACTCTGATCAGTACCAGATCAATCTTGGCTTGAAGGCTGACCTGGGTTCGGGTTGGACTGCCGATGGCAACTACAGCTACGCTCGGACTGAGTTTACGACCTCCATCAAGAATGATGTGTCTCGCTCACGTTTGACGGCCGCCCTGTCTGCTGGTCCCGGTGCCTCGACCACGTCTTGCGCAACCGCTTCCTTGGCCATTTTCCCAAAGTGCGCGCCGATCAACCTATTCGGCGCGGGTAAGGTATCGACCCAAGCTGCGAACTTCATCCGTTTGAACTTCGCTGATCAGAGTGTGTTTGAGCGTCAAATTCTGTCGTTCAACGCATCCGGCCCACTGTTCACGTTGCCAGCTGGTGACTTGGCTGTGGCCGTCGGTGCCGAGTATCGTCGCGATGGCCTGGCCTTCACGCCAGACGCCGCCAAGGCAGCGGCCGACATCTACGGCTTTAACGCCGCCCAGCCTGTCGGTGGTAGCTACACGGTTCGTGAAATCTACGGCGAGGCCCTGGTGCCTTTGGTAGCTGACAAGCCCTTCATCCAATACTTGGGCTTGGAATTGGGTGCCCGCTATTCCGACTATTCGTCGGTCGGTGGCGTTTCCAGCTTCAAGGCCGGTGCAGAGTACAAGCCGTTTGACGGCCTGCGCTTCCGCGCCATGTTCCAGCGTGCGAGTCGTGCGCCATCGGTGTTTGAACTGTTCCAAGCTGGTGACCAAGGCTTCCCGGCGGTTCTGGACCCTTGCTCGACGGTCAATCCTGGTACGGGCAAAGCAATCACCCTTTCGGCTGCTCGTCGAACCTTCTGCACCACGCAGTTGGGCGTTGACCCGGTTACGGCCAAGTTCATCGCACTCAACAGCCAGACCGAGGCCTTCTTCTTCGGTAACCCGGGCCTGAAGCAAGAGACGTCCGACACGGTCACGGTCGGTGCCGTTTGGTCGCCGTCTTTTGTGCAGGGCCTAACCCTGACGCTGGACTATTACGACATCAAGGTTGAGGATTACGTCAACACCCTGTCCGGTGGTGTCACCGGCATCGTCGCGGGCTGCTTCGCCTCTGGCGACCTAACTTCCAGCGCCTGTTTCAATTCGGGTATCGGCCTTCCGCTGATCTACCGCGACCAAGCCGGCAACCTGAAGGCGCGCGCACCGCTCGCCAACGTGTCTCAGCTGGAAACCAAGGGCGTCGACCTGGCCGCCTCCTACCTCTGGAACGTTCCATGGGCTGGTGGCATCTGGGGTGACAACCTGAAGATCGATCTTCAAGTCACCTATCTCGACAGCTATGTGCTGGACGGTATTGAGTACAAAGGCTCCATCGGGGACTACAATATCTCGGCCGCCCTGCCAGAATACAAAGCCAACTTACGCCTCGGCTACGACGTCGGACCTGTTAAGCTGACCTATTCGGGCAACTATATCGGTAGCATGATCAACCAAGGCAACATTCCTGCCTTTGCTGACGGCGGCTACAGGGACGTTTCCTCTTACTGGTACCATGACGTCAATGCGCGCTGGACCTTCAACGACCACGTTGAACTGTTCGGTGGCGTCAAGAACATCGGCAATGATGAACCGCCAGTGTTCGACAACCCACCAGACGGCAATACCGATCCGAACACCTATGACATCGTGGGTCGCTTCTTCTACGGCGGCGTGAGCCTGCGCTTCTAAGACGAACACTACCGTCTGAAAAAATTGGGTGGCGGGTCTTCGGG
>JANLPX010000089.1:0-3351 GCA_031367485.1 Alphaproteobacteria bacterium
ACCGTAGACCGAAAATCACACGTATTGGGCGAATCTGATTGTACCCGAATCGGGTAACGTGCTTATAAGCCGCTTACGCAGTGTGAGGGGGACTACCATGAGAAAATCCATTTTGATCAGCACCGCTATTGGTGCCCTTATCGCTTCGACCGCGCAGGCTTCGCCAACGGTCGACGGCAATTACGACGCCAGCTATGGGGCGGCGACCGCCTCTGTGCTCTACAATGCGGCAGCACCGACTAGCAATTTCGGTGCGCCAACTAACGAAAACCACCTGTCGGCCTATAACATTTATCTGCAATCCGACGCGGGCTTCGTCTACGGCCTATTGCGGGCAGATGGCGCGACAGACATCAGCGCAGTTCGGTTTTCCAACCTCTATTTCGATGTCGATCCTGCCAATGGCAACGGGTCGGACATTGGCTTTGAGATTACCAATCAGCGGATGTTTGCCGCCGGTTATGCCGGTTACTACAATACACCTGACCTCGCCTATGCCCTGTCAGCCGACGGCCTGGGGATCGAGTTCAAGATCGCCATGGGCTATTTCATGGGCGCGCAGCCGGGCCTGACCTATGATGTGGGTCAAGTATTTGCTGGGCTGGGCGACAAGGTCACGCTGCGTTTGTCGCAGTCTTACGGATACTCCGTGGCTGGTGGGGCAAGCTATGGCCCAGACCGCCTCGGCTCGGTGATCCTCAAGGGTGCCGTGCCTGAACCTTCCACTTGGGCGATGATGTTGTTGGGCTTTGGAGCCCTCGGCGTCACCCTAAGGTCAAAGCGTCGCACTGCGGTTTCGACCGCAGCCTAACGGGACCCCACGCTCGTTGTGACAGCGCCGCTGATCTTCGGGTCAGCGGCGTTTTTGTTGCGCCAAGTCTTGCCAAGGGTGACGCCTTCGCCTTGTCTGCGCCAAACCTCGGAGCAGACTCATGGACTTCAGCAAGATCGACCAGGCCTTGGCCGGATATATCGCCGACAAGCAGCTGGCGGGGTGCGTCACCCAAGTCGCGCACAAGGGCGTGGTCGTTCATCGCTCGGTTCAGGGGCTCAAGGACATCGCTAGCGGCGAAGCGCTAAAGCAGGACACCATCTTCCGCATCTATTCCATGACCAAGCCGGTGACGGCGGTGGCCATGATGCTGCTCTATGATCAGGGATTGTGGTCGCCGGACGACGCGGTGGCTGACTATCTACCGGAGTTTGCCGATGTGATGGTGTTGGCGGAGGACGGGTCGTTGGTGGCGCCAGAGCGACCGCCGAGCCTGCTCGACTTGCTGACCCACACCATGGGGCTGGGCTATGGCTTTGACGCCAATGACAAGGTCGATGCCACCTATATCGCTGCCGGGGTCTGGACCCAGCCGGATTTGGCCGCGATGAGTGTTGCCGTGGCGAGTTGCCCGCTGGCGTTCCAACCGGGGACCCGCTGGCGCTATTCCATGAGCATGGACGTGCAGGGTGCCATCATCGAAAAGTTGTCAGGCCAGAGCCTGCCTGACTTCATGCGTGACCGGATATTCACGCCGCTGGGGATGGTCGACACTGATTTCTATGTGCCGGCCGAAAAGATGAGCCGGTTGGCCACCCTCTACCGGATGAGCAAGACCAAGGGGCTGACGGCGGTGGATCAGCCGATGATGAACCGCGACCCTAGCCGCATTCCGGCCATCGCAGGCGGTGGTGGTGGGCTATTTTCCACGGCGGCCGACTACGGCAGGTTCGCGCAGATGTTGCTTAATCGCGGCAGCTTGGACGGCGTCACGATCTTGGAGTCGGCCTCGGTGGATCTGATGACGGCCAACCATATCAGCGACGAGATCATGGCCGGCGGCTATGGCGTGGGCCTGCAGCAGATCAGACCGGGATATGGCCAGGGGTTCAATGGGTCAGTGTTCTGTGATCCTGCGGCGGCGGGCTCACGGGTCGGCAAGGGCACCTATCAGTGGGACGGCGCAGCGGGCACCTGGTTCTGGGTGGATCCGGTCAATGAACTGGTCTTCGTGGGCCTGATCCAGCGGATGGACGGCACGCAGAGCCTCCAGTCGATCACGCAGGAGATTATGGCGGATGTGCTGGGGTAGGGGTTGGAACCACGGACGACACGGAAAGCCAAGAAAATCAACGGGAACCGGAGAAGCGGAACGTCGGAGAGGCATCTATTTTGTGTAGGTTATCGCTAAATCATGGTATGCAATAGTCATACCGAGCTCGCATGAGGTTACGCACGATGTCCGCAGCTGCCAAACGCACGTTCAGCCTGCCCACCGAGCAGGCCGACTATATCGACGCCCTGGTGCAGACTGGAACTTTCGCGTCGGCCAGTGAGGTGGTGCGGGCGGGACTTCGCGCCTTGCAGGAACGCGATGCCGCCGTTGCGCGGTGGCTGCGCGAAGACGTGGCTCCGGTCTATGACGCCATGATCGCCGACCCGTCGCGCGGCATTGAAGCAGAGAGTGTGGCGAGCCAGTTGCGGGAACGACACGCGGCGAGGATTGCGAAGAATGGCCTTTAGGGTCGTCTACTCGCCCGAGGCGCGGAAAGACTTGTTTGAAATCTATGACTATTTGGCCGAGGTCGCGAGTCCGCACCGCGCGCTGGCTTATGTGGTGCGGATTACCGCCCATTGTCTCGCGTTGAGTGATTTCCCGGAGCGTGGAACACGGCAAGATGAATTGCGGCCCGGTCTACGGACTGTGGGATTTGAGCGCAGGGTTACGATAGGCTTCCACGTAGGCGTGGACGTCGTGACGATTGATCGGGTGCTCTATGGAGGGCGTGATCTGGGCGGGGCGTTTTAGGGGTCTATAGGGGTGCGGCCTTCCGGACCCGATCTACCCGAGAGGCGCTTGTTGCTCCTCCAGCGCCCCAGGCGCGTTTTAGGAGGAGGCGGCCCGAAGAGCCGGAGGGTGATGAAGCCCGCAGGTTTCAATAGCTGAGTCTCCGCCAAAAGATTTCACGAAAACAATAGGATAGAGGCTATCGAGCATGGGTGGAGAGTAGCAGGAATTCGATATCAGCCCTCCGCCATGATCAAGGTCATTGACTCCGGAAGTTACTCCTATTACTCCTTTTCAGGTTAATCATGAAAAGGAGTAAGACTAATGCGAGTCATTGAAATCGATCTCGATATCCATAAGAGAATTGAATTCGAGCGGAGGGAGTTTGAAGAGTCCGCAAACACTGTCCTCCGGAGAATTCTCGGACTTGAGGATGTACCCCAGCCTGAACCGTTGGTCGTTCGTAACAATGCAGATGGCTGGCACCGCAAGGGTGTGTCGCTGCCTTCAGGGACGCTACTACGCATGAGTTACAACGAACGACGTCATGAAGGTCAGATTGTGGGAAACA
>JANLPX010000153.1:0-2908 GCA_031367485.1 Alphaproteobacteria bacterium
CCATGCCCGTGTCCCACAACGACCTGAAATCCAACACCAAGACGGCTATGATCGCCCAGCTCAATGCGCATCTCGCCTCAGGCATTGATCTGGCCCTGCTGACCAAGCAAGCCCATTGGAACGTCAAGGGTCCGCAATTCATCGCGGTACATGAGATGCTCGATGGTTTCCGCACCGAGCTCGACATCCATGTCGACACCATCGCCGAACGCGCCGTCCAGCTGGGCGGGCAAGCCCAGGGCACCGTGCAAACGGTAGCCTCCGACACGCCCTTGGCTCCCTACCCCACAGACCTGATCAAAATCCCGGACCACCTGAAAGCTCTGATTGAGCGCTACGCCGCCGTGGCCAAATCAACCCGCGCCGGGATCGACAGCGCCAGTGAAGCCGGCGACGCTGACACCGCCGACATCCTGACCGCCTATTCCCGCGCCCTGGATAAGGCCCTTTGGTTCCTCGATGCCCACACCGAGGGCTAAAATCCCCCTCACCGACTTCCGGAATCACCCAAGTAGGTCGCACTTGCTAACGCGGTTCTGCAGCTCATTTCGATGTCCTGAGAGACCCCTCATCCGACCTTGCTCCGCAAGGCCACCTTCTCCCGCAGGGGGAGAAGGACGCCATGCGGCCACGCGTCGTATCTCCGAGGCAGTCATTCGTGTTCCCTTCTCCCCTTGCGGGAGAAGGTGGCCCCGTGGAACGGGGTCGGATGAGGGGTTTTGCTCCGGTTTCAAGAGCTCTGCACGCATGATCCATATCCAGGCGTTCGGCAGACCCAACCGTTGCGACTCAATACAACAGATGAGCCCGCCGTTCCGCTTCCCAGGCCTGCTCGTCGCTCACGGTCAAAGTATCCAGATCAGCCGCCGTCGTAGCCGGATCATCGACCCACGCACGCAAGGCGGGCCCGCCATTGATCACGTCGATGGCCAGTTTCCCTAATTCGTATTCGTAGGGAAAATCGCGCCATAGCGGGTAATCAGGATAGAGCCTGCGGATCGCCTTGAACGCCAGGGCCTGAACGCGCCAGGGCTGGAACGCCGCATGGTCATAGGCACCGTCGTCAGTGTGGATCTGAACCCCGTGGCACAGCTTGCCCACATGCTTGTGGAAGGTCGGCTCGAACCAGCATTCCCGCAGAAGACATCCCGCCAGCCACTGCGGCGCAAAGGCGCGCATTTCCGCGATCACCGCGCGGGCATCAATGTCCGGCGCGCCGAACAGTTCCAGGGGTCGGGTGGTGCCCCTGCCCTCGGACAAGGTCGTGCCCTCCAGCATCACGGTCCCGGCATAGGCGCGCGCCATGGAGAGATTGGGGGCATTGGGACTGGGATTGACCCAACTGCGTTCGCCCAGCGGCCAGCCATAACCGGGTGCGACGCCAGGCTGCCAACCCTCCATCTCGATGACCCGATAGGCGAGCTTCAGATTATAAGTCTTGATGAACCAGGACCCCAGTTCCCCTAGCGTCAGGCCATGACGCATCGGCATCGGTCCAGCCCCGACGAAGCTCTCCCAACCTGGTCGCAGGGTCAGGCCCTCAACCGGACGCCCTGCAGGATTGGGACGATCCAGTACCCAGACCTCTTTGCCGTGCTCGGCGGCGGCTTCCAGCATGTAGAGTAGCGTCGTGACGAAGGTGTAGATCCGACACCCCAGGTCCTGAAGGTCGATCAGCACCACATCGAAGGTACTCATCATCTGGCCGGTAGGTCGCCGCACCTGGCCATAGAGGCTGAACACCGCGATCCCGTGCACGGGATCATTGAAGTCTGGCGACTCCACCATGTTGTCTTGTTTGTCGCCCCGCATCCCATGCTGAGGTCCGAAGGCCGCGGTAATGTTCAGGTCGCCGCAAGCCGCCAGCGCATCCAACGCATGGGTCAAGTCTTGGGTCACCGAAGCCGGGTGTGCCACCAGGGCCACCCGTCGCCCTTTGAGCGGCACGCGCAAGCCCGGCTCAGCAAGCAGTCGATCAAGGCCAGTTTTCATGTCTGTTCAGGCGCTGGAAGGTCAAGGACGAAGCCGTCGGGATCGTGAAAATCGGGGCGTTCCCCCGGATGGGTCAAGGCCCAATAAGACAATTGGCCATCCATCTCTTCAATGACCGCGCTTACGGCGAGTTTCAGCGGACCCGTCCGGCCGAGATCAAGAGTTACGGCTAGGATTAGGGCTTCAGCCCTGACCTCCACTGCAATGCTTGGTGCCACCAGTTCCAAGTTCCGCATTCCGCGACGTGTATCGTCAAAGACGTAGGCCGCCCAACGCCTAGACGGCGAAAAATTGAATTCAGAATACGGATCTTTTCCCAGCGCTTTGATGAACACCTCGAAACATGTGTGCCGCCACAGATCGTCAGCGCGCTCCGGCTCTCCCAATGGAAGCAGCCTGGCGTCCGCGATGCTCCCGGTCGCGCGGTAGACAAGCGCCAATTGGCCAGACTTGGCCAACGCAATCTCGACGTCAATCGCTCGAATGGCCCGACAAGGCGTGTTGGGGTGAGGTTTCAGAGCGCAAAGCATAGCCTTGACTGCCACGGGTCCGGCTCGGTATCTAGCGTCATGATCATCCGCGCGCCCTTCACCGGCCTCTATTACCGCCTGCCCTAGACAGGCGCGGACGATCCCTTGCGCCACCCTCACCCGGTCGGCGCGACACTCCACCCCTGGAAAAGTCAGTTCCGACCCTTCGGAGCCTTTCAGATGTCCCTCGAAATCACCACAGAGCGCATGCTAGAGCCCAGCACGTCATTGTCAGAGTCTAGACCCATGTCCGCCGATCAAGCCTTCAAGTCGCAGTTCCTGCAAACCATGCAGGGGCGCGGCTATATCCATCAAATCACCCATCCGGTGGAGTTGGATGCGGCGGCATCAAGCGGCGTGGTCACGGCTTACATCGGCTTCGACGC
>JANLPX010000197.1:0-22383 GCA_031367485.1 Alphaproteobacteria bacterium
CGCGTTCATGATGACCGACAGTCTATCATGAAAACTCCGTCTGTTCTACCCACCACGCCAGGATGCTCGCCAGTCCTTCCCGATAGGTCGGGAACTGCGGGCGCCATCCCAGCTCGGCCTTGGCCCGCGCATTTGAGACCCTCTTGCTCTCGCCGTAGAACCGCCGCGCCTGGGGGCTGAGGGTCTCGAGGTCCAGCACCTCTGCGGGGGGAGGGGCAATCCCCAATAGTCCAGCGGCATAGGCCACCACATCGCTATTGGCGGCCGGTTCATCGTCGCAGAGGTTATAGATGCCCCCGGCCCTCGGTCGCCTGATCGAGGCCTCAAGCCCCGCTGCCAGATCGTCCACATGAATACGACTGAACACCTGACCCGGGGCAATGAGGCGCCGCGCCTTGCCTTCACGCAGACGGTCAAAGCTCGACCGTCCTGGACCATAAATACCAGGCAGCCGGTGGATCGTAACCGACAGGCCCATTCCGCGCCCCACCTCCAGCCAATCCCGCTCGGCCGCTACCCGCCTTGCCCCCTCCAGCGATTGAGCCGCCAGCCGACTATCCTCAAACACCCAACCGCCGGCTCGGTCCCCGTACACACCCGTGGTCGATAGGTAGCCAATCCAATCTGGGAAGGCATGGGTTCGCGCCAGGGCGGGCACAATGACGGGCAGCGCAGGGCATCCTGCCGATCCCGGCGGTGCGGTGATCAAGACCGCGTCGGCCTGTGCAAGTGCTGCGTCCAAGCCGTCGAGGTCACCGATAGCCACAGGCGTCACACCCTGTGCGACCAATTGGGCGGCTTTGGCGTCGTCACGGCAACTGGCCGCTACCGTCCAGCCCTTTGGGCTCAAGCGCGCCTTCAGTGCACGCGCTGAGAAACCGTATCCAAAGACGAAAAGGCGCACATCTGGCCCCGAGGGTTACAACAATCCCATGATGGCGGTTCTCGCCGCCTCGGCCAAGTCTGGTCTTGCCAGGGCAAAGGCGACATTGGCGCGCAGCAGCCCAATTTTGTCGCCGCAGTCATAGGTTACGCCGTCATATTCCAGGGCATGGA
Organism: Alphaproteobacteria bacterium; assembly: GCA_031367485.1. GTDB lineage: Bacteria > Pseudomonadota > Alphaproteobacteria > Caulobacterales > Caulobacteraceae > Phenylobacterium. The sequence continues at coordinate 1,057 of JANLPX010000197.1, forward strand.
AGGTCTGAACCTGCAACAGCTGCGCCATGGCGTCTGTCAGCTGGATCTCACCGCCCGCGCCCTTACCCTGGCGTTCCAATAACTCGAAGACTTCTGGCTGCAGCACATAACGGCCGGAAATGAAAAGGTTCGACGGCTCGGTGCCGAGCGGCGGTTTCTCGACCATGCCGATCATGCGGTTCAACCGGCCGTTCTGTCCGTCCAATGCCACAATGCCGTACTTATGGGTTTCGCCCTCAGGGGCGGGTTCAACAGCAATGATATTGCCGCCAACCTGCTCATAGGCCGCGACGCACTGGGCCAAGGCGGGTGTCTTGGCCATCATCAGCATGTCGGGAAGCATGACCGCAAACGGCTCGTCACCGATGATGTCGCGGGCGCACCACACGGCGTGGCCAAGGCCGAGCGGGGCCATCTGGCGCACGAAACTCATGCCCCCTGGCACCGGCAGGTCACGACGTACATCGGCCAACAGGTCGAACTTGCCCTTGGCCTCCAGCGCACCCTCAATCTCAGGATTAGCATCGAAATAGTCTTCAATTGCGCCCTGGCCGCGACCGGTGATGAACACGATATGCTCAATGCCTGCAGCCCGCGCCTCTTCGACCACATAGGACAGGATCGGTCGGTCAACGATGTTCAGCATGTTCTTGGGCGTAGCCTTGGCTCCCGGCAGGACCCGAGTCCCCAGGCCCGCCACCGGCATCACTGCCTTACGAATGGGTTTGACCATCGCGCTATTCCACCGTGACGGACTTGGCTAGGTTTCGCGGCTGATCCACATCGGCACCCTTTTGCACGGCCACATGATAGGCCAAGAGCTGGATAGGTGCTGAGAAAACCAGGGGCGCGACCAAGGGATCACAAGTCGGCGCAATCAACACCTTGACCCCCTTAGGCGCGTGTTTGGCCCCGGCCTCGTCCGTAAACAGGATGATCGGACCGCCACGTGCCATAACCTCGCTCATATTTGACATGGTCTTTTCGAACAGAAAATCAGAAGGCGCGATGACGATGACGGGGGTAGCCTCATCGATCAAAGCGATTGGTCCATGCTTCAGTTCCCCGGCAGCGTAACCCTCGGCATGGATGTAGCTAAGTTCCTTAAGCTTAAGCGCGCCCTCCAGGGCCAGGGCCGACATGGCACCACGCCCGAAATAGAGCACGTCCCGCGCCTTAGCCAAGTCTGGTGCCAGTGCGCGGATTGCCTCTTCCATCTGGATGGCTTGGGCGATTAGACGGGGCGATTCGAGCAAGAGTTTGGTCAGCCGCGCTTCCTCAACTGCATCGATATGGCCGCGGGCAAACGCTGCGGAGATCGCCAAGGCCGTGAGCGCCGCCACCTGACTGGTGAAGGCCTTTGTCGAGGCCACGCCAATTTCTGGCCCTGCATGAGTTGGGAACAAGACGTCGGCTTCCCGGGCCATGGTGCTTTCATGAACATTGACGAGGGTTGCCGTCGTTAGGCCCTCACCCTTGCACCAGCGCAGAGCGGCCAAGGTGTCGGCGGTCTCACCAGACTGCGAAATAGCCAGGGCCAAGGTTCCCGGCGTCATCGGCGGGGTGCGATAGCGAAACTCTGAGGCCACATCGATATCGACGGGTAAGCGTGCCAAGGCCTCGAACAGGTATCGCGAGATCAGGCCCGCATAGAACGCCGTGCCACACGCGACAATCTGGATGCGGGTGATGTTTTTGAAGTCGATCCCACCGGGTGCCGTGGCTTTGCCGGAAACCGGATCCAAATAGGCTGAAAGCGTGTGTTGGCAGGCGTCAGGCTGATCATGGATCTCTTTCTCCATGAAGTGGCGATAATTGCCCTTCTCGACCAGGGCAGCCGAGGCTGAGACCACACGGATGGGCCGGATAGCTGGGTTGCCCGCCGCATCGAATATCCGTGCCGATTCGTGATCGATGGCGACAAAGTCACCTTCGTCGAGATAGGCAATCTTGTTGGTGAAGGGCCCCACCGCCAGGGCATCTGACCCCAGGAACATTTCGCCATCGCCGTAGCCGACTACAAGCGGGCTACCGCGACGGGCCCCCAGGATCATCGCGTCCTCTCCCTCGATCAGCACGGCCAGGGCAAATGCGCCGGTCAATCGATCTAGGGTCGCCTTGAGCGCTTCAAGCGGGGCCAGTCCCGTTGCGAGCTCGACGTCTAGCACTTGAGCGATCACTTCGGTGTCAGTGTCACTTTCAAAGGTCCGCCCCTTGGCAATCAGGTCGCGTTTCAGTTCGGCGAAATTCTCGATGATTCCGTTGTGAACCAGGGTGATTCGGCCCGATTTTTGGGGGTGAGCATTAGCTTCATTAGGTGCGCCGTGGGTGGCCCAGCGCGTATGGCCAATCCCAACCTTGGCCGCGAGCGGCTCTTGAGCCAGGACTTCCTCCAGGGCTTTGATCTTGCCCTTAGCCCGTCGCCGCTCGACCTTGCCGCCGACAAAACCGGCAACACCGGCCGAATCATAGCCGCGATATTCAAGCCTGCGGAGGCTCTCCAGCAAACGTCCCTGAACCGGGACCTTGCCGACGATACCGATGATGCCGCACATAGGTGCCAGTCCTTTTCGTGAAACGCGATGGCGAGATGACTGAAAACAGGCTCGCCTTTAACATTCGCAAACGAGGCGTCGATTAAATATGGGTTTCGGATCGTTTCGACCCGAGGCCGCAATAAGGCGGAGCGTTCAGAGCATCCTATGACAAATCGCGCCTATTTCGGCACCGACGGCATCCGCGGCGAGGCCAACAAGCACCCGATGACCGCCGAGGTCGCCCTTCGCGTAGGCCTGGCTGCGGGCAAGTTATTCATGTCGCAGGACGACCGCAGGCACATGGTGGTGATTGGCAAAGACACGCGACTGTCGGGGTATATGGTCGAGCCAGCGTTGGTGGCAGGGTTTGCCAGTGTCGGCATGGACGTGCGGCTATTGGGCCCCATGCCGACCCCGGGCGTCGCCATGATGACCCGCTCATTGCGCGCGGATCTCGGGGTCATGATCTCGGCCTCGCACAATGCCTATACCGACAACGGTATCAAACTCTTCGGACCGGATGGCTATAAACTATCCGACGCTCGGGAGCTTGAGATCGAAGCCCTGCTCGACGCTGGCCTCCACGAGGGTCTGGCACCGCCGACTGATCTAGGGCGCGTGGCCCGGATCGATGATGCCCAGGCGCGCTATGTCGAAATTGCTAAAGCGACCTTTCCTCGCCGGCTAAGCTTGGCGGGTCTGCGCGTGGTGATCGATTGCGCCAACGGCGCGGCCTACAAGGTTGCGCCGGTCGCGCTGTACGAATTGGGTGCGGAGGTCGTCTCCATTGGGGTCTCCCCCAATGGTCGTAACATCAACGAGGAATGTGGATCGACTCACCCCGACGCCATGATCCGGGCGGTTAAGGAATATCGCGCCGATATTGGCATTGCCTTGGACGGCGACGCTGACCGCGTGGTGATTTGCGATGAACGTGGTCATGTGGTCGATGGCGACCAGATCATGGCCTTGATCGCCGGTCATTGGGCTAAGCGCGACCGGCTGACCGGTGGCGGCATCGTCGCCACAGTGCTGTCCAATCTTGGGCTTGAGCGGTTCATGGCCGCGCGCAATCTGAAGCTGGAGCGCACCGCCGTCGGTGACCGTTCGGTGATGAGGCGCATGCGTGAGGGTGGGTTCAATCTCGGAGGCGAGCAATCGGGCCACATCATCCTTTCGGACTTTTCGACCACGGGCGACGGCTTGCTTGCTGCCCTCCAAGTTCTGGCAGTGCTCAAGGAAAGCGATCAGCCGATGAGCGCGCTTGCCCGTCAGTTTGAGCCCGTGCCGCAGAAAACGGAGAATGTTCGTTTCTCGTCCGGCAAGCCCCTCGATGCCGAAGGCGTGAAGGCAGCCATTGCCCAGGGCGAGCTACGTCTCAATGGGTCGGGTCGCTTGGTGGTGCGCGCCTCCGGCACCGAGCCGTTGATCCGGATCATGGCCGAGGGCGACGACGAAAAGCTGATAGGGCAGGTGGTCAAAGAGATCGCAGGTGCCGTCAAGAAGGCGGTGGCCTGAAATCGCCGACCTTTCCAAACTGTAATAATCGTGTCAGGCTCTCGTCTCTGGCCCGCTCGACCGGGCCGGAGTGATAAGAGTCTGGGAGTGAAACATGACGCGGAACGCCATCTTGGCGGGTTCGAGCCGAGAGACCGCAAAGGGTCCTAGCTCAATTGCCTGTCTCGCCTTCGTAGCGGTTTTGGGTACAGCTTTTTGGGCCGGTGCCGTCTGGATCGGCAATATCCTGCTACAGCTTCTGGCGACAGTCTAAGCGCGCCCGATCGAGGCATAGCGAAACCCCCGACGCCGAACGTCGTCGGGGTTATAGATGTTGCGCAGATCAACAAGCACCGGCGCATTCATCAGTAATTTCACGCGGTCCAGATCAAGGGCGCGGAACTGATCCCACTCCGTCACAATCACTAGAACGTCGGCCCCAGCGGCAGCGGCGTAGGCATCCTCTTTGAAATCAACGTCGCGCAGCATCTGGCGGGCTTCGGGCGCGCCCTCAGGGTCAAATGCCTGCACTTTGGCTCCCATTGCCTGCAGCGCCGGAATGATATCCAGAGCCGGGGCATCGCGCATATCGTCAGTATTGGGCTTGAAAGTTAACCCCAGAATGCCAACCGTCTTTCCCGCCAGATCGCCGGAGGCCTGTGTGATCTTGGCGGCCATCGCCTTTTTTCGCGTGTCATTGACGGCAACCGTAGTCTCGATCAGTCGGATCGGCGACCCGGCGTCGACCGCCGTCCTCACCAAGGCCAAGGTATCTTTAGGAAAACACGAGCCGCCATAGCCCGGTCCAGCATTGAGGAACTTGCCGCCGATCCGCTTGTCCAGACCGATACCGCGGGCCACCTGTTGGACGTCTGCCCCCACTGCCTCACAGAGGTCGGCCATTTCATTGATGAAGGTGATCTTCATGGCCAGGAAGGCGTTGGCCGCATACTTGGTCAGCTCAGACGTCCGCCGCGAGGTGAACAGGATCGGCGTTTCATTCAGGTAAAGTGGGCGATAGAGTTCCGTCATCACCGTACGAGCATGCTCGTCATTCAAACCAATGACCAAGCGGTCCGGCCTCTTGAAATCTTCGATGGCCGCACCTTCTCGCAGGAACTCAGGATTTGAAACCACGGCGAATTGCGCGTCCGGGCGCTTGGCGCGGATAATTTTCTCAATTTCATCCCCCGTTCCAACCGGCACGGTGGATTTGGTGACGATGACTGTGAAGCCCTCTATCAACCCCGCAACCTCCTCGGCGGCTGCGTAAACATAAGACAGGTCAGCGTGGCCGTCGCCGCGCCGTGATGGGGTTCCAACTGCGATGAATACTGCGTCAGCATGTCGAACGGCGTCTGCCGCTTCTGTGGTGAAATTCAGTCGTCCAGCCTTGACGTTCTGGGACACCAGGGTTTCGAGGCCGGGCTCAAAGATCGGGATGCCGCCCGACTGCAGGCGAGCAATCTTGGCTGCGTCCTTATCAATGCAGATGACCGAATGGCCGAAATCGGCAAAGCAAGCCCCGCTCACCAGGCCGACATAGCCTGTCCCGATCATCGCGACTTGCATGCTTCATCCTTGGCCAGAATTGTGCGCCGACGGCACCGCGACCCAGTGCAACAGATTTCAATCAAACGAAAGAGCCCAAGGGCTCAGATTTCCTGATTATAGGCCCCGACCTGCGGCCATTTGGCCAAACGCGGTTTGACCTCTTTGTGGAAAAGGTCGCGCATATCGTCTTCAGAGCGGGTGCTTTCAACCACGACCACGATCTCGGGCTTGTTTGATGAAGCCCGGACCAGAACCCAGGATCCATCCTCCAGAGCGACCCGAACCCCATTGACCGTAATGACATCGACAATTCTGCGACCCAGGATCGTGCCGCCAGCCTTGGCAAGGGCCAGGTACTCGGCGACCACAGCTTCGACCACGCCATACTTTTCCTCGTCGGCACAGTGGGGCGACATGGTCAGCGACGTGTAAGCAACGGGGAGGGCGGCCTTCATCTCTGCGAGGGTCTTATCCGGGTTGCGATCCATCATCGCCAGGATCGCCGCTGCCGCAGTCAATGCGCAGTCATAGCCGCGTCCGAGCGGGCTGTTGAAGAAGAAATGGCCCGACTTTTCAAAGCCGGCCAAAGCACCGAGTTCCGCCGTCTTGCGCTTGATATAGCTGTGACCTGTTTTCCAATAGACGGTCTTGGCCCCGTTCTTTTTCAACACCTCATCGGTGGCGAACAGGCCAGTTGATTTCACATCGACAACGAAGGTGGCGTCCTTGTGTAAAGCCGACAGATCCCGCGCTAGCATTAGACCGATCTTATCGGCGAATATCTCCTCGCCGGTATTGTCCACCACGCCACATCGGTCGCCGTCACCGTCAAATCCCAAGGCGAGATCGGCCCCGTATTCTCGCACTGCCTTGGCCATTTCGGCCAGCATATGGTGGTCTTCCGGGTTAGGATTATAGCGCGGGAAGGTCCAGTCGAGTTCGCAGTCCATTTCGTAGACGACCGTCACGCCCATCCGCCTCAGGGCCTCTGGCGCAAAAGCACTGGCCGTGCCGTTGCCGCATGCACAGACCACCTTCAGGGGGCGCTTGAGACTGATGCGCGACGAAACATCGGCGATGTAACGCTCCGCCATACCGTCGATATGGGTCAGGCTGCCGCCCGGGCGCGGAGTCCAGGTTCCGCCAAGTACAATCTCCTTCAGTCGGCCCATCTCGTCAGGACCAAAGGTCAACGGCTTTTGGGCACCCATTTTTACGCCCGTCCAACCGTTCTCGTTGTGACTAGCCGTCACCATCGCAACGCAGGGCGCATCAAGATCAAACTGCGCAAAATAGGCAACCGGCGATAGCGCCAAACCGATATCGAGCACCTCGCAGCCGGCAGCCATCAGGCCGAGCGTCAGGGCTTGTTTTATGGATTGCGAGTAGGACCGAAAGTCATGGCCAACGACGATGCGCTTTTGGCCCAGTTCGTGGATATAGGTTCCCAGTCCTAGACCGAGGGCTTCTATGCCCAGCAAATTGATTTCAGATCCGAATATCCAGCGGGCGTCATACTCACGAAAACCCGTGGCCTTAACGAGCGGTAGGTTCTCGTAATCCGGTGTCTGGATTTTCAGGGCTGCGCGGGGAACACTTAGCATCGGAACTCCTGTCTCTCCGGGCTCCTTAGAGGACCTGGCCGGTTAACAACACGCCAAAGGCCAAATGGATCAAACTCCTGCGCGGATTAGATCGTGGATACGCAGGATTCCGATGGGCTTGCGATCTTCGACAACGAACAAGACGGTTACCATCGGCGGCGGATCGCTCATCAGGACCAGCGCCTCAGCAGCCAACATTCCGGCCGGCACAGTCTTACGCGGTCCAGGCGTCATGACCTGTCCCGCAGTGTGGTGCATAAGCCCATCCAGATGCCGCCGCAGGTCGCCGTCCGTAATCACCCCGCGCAAATCGCCCTCCGGGCCGACGATCCCGACGATGCCAAAGGCCTTACCGGTCATGACCAACAGCGCCTCCGACATCGGTGCGTCCATAGCCACCAGGGGCAACTCATCTGCGCCATGCATCAGGTCTGCGACCGTCCGCAGCATGGCCCCGAGCTTGCCGCCGGGATGAAAGGTCTTGAAATCCTTGGCTGTAAAGCCGCGTCGCTCCAGCAAGGCAACAGCCAGGGCATCGCCGAGCGCGATTTGCAGCGTGGTTGAGGTTGTCGGTGCACGGACCTCCGACGTCGCCTCAGCGGCATCGGCCAACAATAGGGCCACATCAGCCGCCTTGCCGAGCGCGCTATCGGGCGCCGCCGTGAGCGCAATCAGCGGGATCCCAAAGCGTTTGCAGTGAACCAAGACGTCGGAGAGTTCCTGATTTTCGCCCGACTTCGACAGGCAAAGCACGGCGTCGCCCTCGACAATCATGCCCAGATCGCCGTGGCTGGCCTCGTTGGCATGAACGAAAAACGCGGGGGCACCGGTCGAGGCAAAAGTGGCGGCGATCTTGCGACCCACATGTCCCGATTTGCCGATGCCGACGCAGACAATGCGGCCCTTAGCGTCATAGAGAATATCTACCGCCTGGGTGAACGAGGATCCCAAGACCTTGGCCTGAAGCTTGAGAGCCTCCGACTCAGCGGTCAGGACGCGACGACCGACAGCGATAGCGTCAAACTTGCTCATTGGTTCGGCGCAATGGATTGAGCTTGAAGATCGGTAATTGCCCGTCTGGCCTGGCTGATCCGTTTGTTTGAGGCATCAGCTTCACGCTTCATGGCCGCTTGCATTTCCGGGGTCTGTTGTAGTGGTGTGGACCCAAACGATCCTGGTGAGCGGCTACCGAAACCCTGTGGCCACACGAGGGCTAGGCCAATCATGGCAATGGCCAATAGTGTCAGGGCGGGGAGGAACAGACGATCAAGCATGCCAATTCGCATATAGCCGCTGCTTGCGCCTACGACCAGTGATCGCGCGCCAAGGCCCCGTGATCGCGCGCCAAGGCCTTGACGATGACCTCCCTGCGCCCTAGCCCGCGTGCCACGCGCCACGGAGAAATGCCCATGCCGACCCTTATCCTGCTTCGTCATGGTCAAAGCCGTTGGAACCTCGAGGATCGCTTCACCGGTTGGGTGGACGTTGACCTGACACCGGAAGGCGAAGCTCAGGCCAGGATGGCGGGTGAGCTGATCGCCGCCGCCGGCCTCAATATCGACCGCGCCTTTACCTCTGTTTTGACGCGGGCTATCCGCACCCTTTGGTTGGCCCTGACCACGGCGGGTCAAGTCTACGTGCCAGAGACCAAGGATTGGCGGCTGAACGAGCGGCACTACGGGGGCCTTACGGGGCTGAACAAGGCCGACACCGCCGCCAAACACGGGGCTGACCAGGTAAAGGTCTGGCGGCGATCCTACGACATTCCGCCCCCACCGCTTGCGTCGGACAGTGAGTTCAACTTTGCCAAGGATCGGCGCTATGCGGGGATCGCGCTACCGAACACCGAAAGCCTGAAGACCACCCTGGAACGGGTTCAGCCCTATTGGGATACCTACATCGCGCCAGACCTCGCCGTAGGCAAGACGATCCTCATTGCCGCGCACGGCAACTCACTGCGCGCCATCGTCAAGCTGCTCTATGGAATCTCTAACGATGCCATCGTTCATGTGGAGATCCCGACCGGCAATCCCTTGGTCATTGAGCTGGGAGAAAGCTTGAAACCGATTTCCGCGCGCTATCTTGATGGGAAGCGTGCCGAACAGCTGCCGGCAACCTAAGCAAGTCTTGTGTCTGAGCGGTTTAACGGGCCACAATTCGTTATGGGTTGTACGCAAGATGATCGCGAATGGATGGCCCGGGCCATATCCCTTGCGGCAACGCATTTGGGCACGACGGGTGCTAATCCCAGCGTCGGCTGCATCCTTGTTCGTGATGGCAATAGTGTCGGTGAAGCCGTCACTGGTCCCGGGGGACGCCCCCATGCTGAAGAGCAAGCCTTAGCCCTGGCTGGAAACCTAGCCCAGGGATCGACCGCCTATGTCACTTTGGAACCCTGCGCCCGCCGCTCAACCGACGCGCCTTCCTGTTCCGAACGCCTAATCGCGGCGGGGGTCACATGCGTGTTGATTGCCTGCCAAGATCCTTCGATCAACGCTGCGGGCCAAGGCATTGCGCGCCTTCGTCGGGCCGGAATACAGGTCCAGACGGGCCTGCTCGATGACCAGGCCAAGGGGCTCTACGCGAATTACAAACCAGCGGGCTCCGCGTGATCCTAATTCATTATTCATAACGCTCAGAAACAGCGCGTTAAGCGCGCGAAGCTAGGTTAGGCACTCCAGGAGAGAGCCTAATACAAATGTCCGCTGAACTCGCCGTCACCTCCGATTTGCAGCGACTGGATCAATCCGAGGTCGATGATATTTGCGCCAAGCACGAGCGACTTTGCGCGTCAAAGCCGGGGGGTGTTCGTGCGGTATTTGCATGGAAGGACCTGACAGGCATTGATCTGCGCGGTCGCAATCTCACCGAGGCGGATTTCTCCGGGGCCGTGCTTATTGGCTGCCGGTTCCGCGGTGCTAAGCTCGACCATGCCAATCTGTTTGGCTGTGATTTCGAGGGGGCAGATCTGCGAAGCGTCTCCTTCCGCCGCGCCGATTTGCGAGGAGCCTGCCTTCGCAACGCTGATCTCACGGGTGCCGATCTGTTCGAAGCCGATCTTCGTGAGGGCGCGATTTTGGTCGAAGATCATCACCGGGGCTTGCCTGTTGCGGCTTATCAAGACGTAGCGGGCGAGAGCCGGGTCGCGAGCCTGGCGGGGGCCAATCTGGCCGGATCGCGGCTGTCAGGCATCGTCGCCGTGCGGGCCGATTTCACGGGTGCCATTTTACGGGGCGCAAAGATGGTGCGAGCAAATCTGAACCATTGCAGTTTAGCCGGGGCCGATATGGCGGGTGCGGACCTCTCCTTTGCCGATCTTGAGGGAGCCGACCTACGCGACGCCGTCCTTGTCGGCGCGCGGACTGAGGCCTGGAATGTCAGCAAAGCCGATTTGCGCGGCGTGCTCACCGACGAACCTCTAACTCGGGCAAGCACTGAGCGGTCCTATGACGTTATGATCAAGGATCACGTTCACTGGTGCGATACGGCCGGACGGCACGGCAAACCCAGTGTCTTCGATCAGGTCGATCTGCGCGGTGCTGTCGATCTACGCGGCCTCAACTTAGCAGCGCTGTCGGCAAAGTCGGCCGTCTTCTACGGATTAGATATGGAGGGTGCGCGCCTCCAGGGCGCCAACCTCGAAGGTGCTGATCTTCGGTCCTGCAATCTGCGCGGTGCCGATCTGCGTGGCGCGCGATTAATGGGGGCCAAGCTGGCGGGTGCCGACCTGCGGGGCGCCAAGCTCAATGCCTTGGTCTTGGCGGAGGGTCGGCTCTTACCTTGCAACCTCTCTGGGGCCAATCTGCGCGATGCTGACTTGCGAGAGGCCGACCTTACCGGAGCCATTCTCAGCGGAGCGGATGTTTCAAGGGCATTGCGATCTCGAGATCCCGCACTTCAGGCCTAGACTGTGTTGAAAGGGCGGGGCGACCCCGCCTCACCCGCGCTGCTGTGTCACACCTGATGCTTAATAATTCCTTCGCTCATGGTGGCTAAGCATTTTTTTGAGAATTAGCAGCGCAGAGATCGTCATGACCGGTGTCGCATTAGCAGGTCGTCGCAGACTATCGGCTGGCGAAGTGGAGCTCATTCTCGTCGCCCATGAGAAACTGTTGAGTGGTCGGCCTGGTGGGCGTCGAGCAGCCCTCAAGTTCGTCGACCTTTCAGGTTTTGATCTCTCAAACCGAAACTTGAGCGAGGCAGACCTCTCTGGATCAGTCTTGGACAGCGCTAAGCTAGCCGGGACCAACCTAGAACGCGCCAATCTGTTTGGCTCTGATCTGCGGAATTCAGATCTTCGCGGCGCGCGCTTGGTCCGGGCCGATATGCGCGGCGCGTGTTTGCGCGGTGCGAACCTTACCCATGCCGACCTGACCCAGGCTGACTTCCGCGTGGGCCAGATCGCGCTGCCCCACCCAAGCAAAGGATTGTCATCGCTCACCCATGCCATCCGCGAGGGCCAGCTCGACCATGCGGTATTGGTGGGTGCGACCCTAGATGGTGCGCAACTGAATGACGCGACCGCATTTGCGACGGATTTCAGCGACTGCTCACTCAAGGGTGCCAAGCTGACGGGAGCCAATTTCAAAGACGCCAATATGAGCGGGGCGATCTTGGATGATGCCGACGTTTCAGGGGCCAACCTGGAGGGTACCAACCTCTCCTATGCGGGCCTAAGTGGCGTAGACGTCGCCCGCGCAAGGGTGTCTGGGGCCACGAATATGTCGGGGGTTATCTCGGCCCCTACGCCGGAAGCTTTGGCCCGCGCACCTGATCTGCTCGTTCGCCTTCAGGCCAATCACGCCTGGGTAACAACGGGCGGAAAACAGGGACAGCCAGCTAATTTTGATCGTGAGGACCTGCGTCCACTTGGGGGCAAATTCGCAGGTCTCAAACTCACGGCCATGAGCGCCAGGGGTGCGAACCTGATGGGTTTGGACTTCTCCGGATGCCATCTGCAGGGCGCGAATTTCGAAGATGCGGAGTTGCGCGGCGCTCGGTTCCTAGGGGCCGATTTGCGTGGTGCACGCTTAACCAATGCAAACCTGACAAAGGCTGACCTCAGTAAGTGCGATCTATCTCCCCTACCGCTTGGGGCCCGCGAAACCAAAGCGACCCTAGAGGGTGCCCGTCTCCGCTACGCCAGGGCTATCGGCGCAGACATGACCCAGGCCGCATTGGACGGTGCTGATCTACGCGGCTGCGATTTCCGGGGTGCCAAGCTCGCCGGCGCTGGGCTACGCGACGTAGATGCCTTCGCCTCAATCGGCTTTGAAGACGCCATCGCCGCTTAGTGTTGCAGGCCACCCAAAAAGGGCGGCGCATCGCTGCACCGCCCTTCAAGTTGCCGCCTCGGGGGAGGGTTAGGCGGCTTGCTCGCCTTCGATCAGCGTCGACGAGCTGGGTGCGGTGGAGATTTCAATGCGGCGCGGCTTCAGCGCTTCGGGGAGTTCGCGCTTCAGGGCGATGGAAAGTAGGCCATCAGCCAGGGCTGCGTCGGTAACGACCACATAATCGGCCAGTTGGAAGCGGCGCTCAAAGTCACGCTCGGCTAGTCCGCGATGCAGAAACCGACGTTGATCCTCGTTTGCGGCCTTACGACCCTGGACGGTCAACAGGTTCTGCTTGACCTCAAGGTTCAGTTCTTCGGTTCGGAAGCCCGCCACCGCGATCTCGATGCGATAGGCATCTTCGGCGGTGCGTTCGATATTATAGGGCGGATAGCCGGATGCGGCATCCACCGATGCGGTTTCCAGCAACTGGGCCAGACGGTCAAAGCCCACAACGGAGCGATAGAGAGGGGAGAAGTCGATCGTACGCATGAGAATCCTTCTTTGCATAAGCAAGGTTGCGTTCAAAAGGGCGGGTCCATCACGCGCATTGAGCCTCGTGCGTCCCGAAAGGCCCGGATATCCAGCGCCTTCAGAACCTAGATGGGTGTCGATATTCAGGTTTCAAGGCACTAAATTTTCAACTTGCCATCGTCATTCTGGCGCATAGGTTCGCGCGGTCGGTGGCCTCGCCAAGGAGAAGTCTAATGTATCGCAAGTCCCTCATTGCCGTCATGGCTTCACTGCTCATCGCATCCGCTAGCCAAGCGGCGTCGCGGCCTGACAGCGCCTTGAAACAAACGATCAGTGGTCCCCAGCGGACAGCCGAGAACAGTGTGCGTGACGGTGCCCGCCATCCTTACGAAACCCTCCAGGTTTGGGGTTTGAAACCACGCCAGACCGTCATCGAGCTGACCCCCGGTTCAGGTTATTGGACCGAGATCCTGGCTCCCTACGCCAAGGCGACCAAGGGCACCTATGTCGCGGGGCTAACTGATTTGGCCAACCCGAAGGTCTCGGAAGGGGGTCGTAAGGCCCGCGCGGCCTTCGAAACCAAGTATGCCGATGTCGCAAAATTTGGTCAGATTCGCTTCGTCAATTTCGGCGCTCTGTCTGGTCCACTCGGCGCGCCCGGTTCTGCCGACATGGTTCTGACCGCGCGCAATATTCATAACTGGCTGTGGCAGCCGCCCATGCTCGATAAGGTGATGGCCGACGTATTCGCGGTCCTGAAACCGGGCGGTGTCTTGGCTGTTGAAGAGCATCGCGCCGATCCGCGCGCCCAGATCGGTGATGCGCGCGATGGCTATGTTGCTGTGTCGACAGTGGTCAGCGCGGCCACCAAGGCCGGTTTGATCCTGGAGGCGAGTTCAGAGGTCAATGCCAACCCAAAAGACACCAAGGATCACCCATTTGGGGTTTGGACCTTGCCGCCCAACCGACGTTCGAGCGCCGACGGTCGCGGTGTCGATCCTAACTTCGATAGTGCCAAGTATGACGCCATTGGCGAGAGCGACCGGATGACCCTGAGGTTCCGCAAGCCACTCTAGCGCAACCATGCAATTGTCCGCAGCCCCGAGGCCTTGGACCCGTCGTGCCGTGCTATTGGGTGCAGGTGGCCTAAGCGCCTGCGGTGGCCCGAGGCGTCCCAGCTTCCAACCCCCAACCACCTTGGCGGCTGCGGTTGCCGGAGCGTGGCGCGATCCGCTTGATCGCGCGCGCGACCCATGGCGACACCCCCTGGAGAGCCTAACCTTCTGGGGCCTCAGGCCGGGACAGACCGTTTTGGAATTCTGGCCGGGTGCGGGCTGGTACAGCGATATCCTGGCCCCGTTCTTGGCTGCCACCGGTGGCAAACTCTACGCCGCGAACCTCGAAACCCGCGATCCTGCCGCCCGCCAGACGGTCGACGGATATCGCCAGCGCTTTGCTTCACAACCCAAACTGTTTGGCAGCGTAACCCTCTCCGAATTCGGCGCACGCAGTGGTCTGCCGGCCCCGGCCAGCACGGTTGACGTGGCTCTATTCCTGCGAAATCTGCACAATTGGATGGCGGCCGGTATCGCGGAGAAAGCGTTCCGAGACGCTTTCATCGCCCTGAAACCCGGTGGTATACTGGGCGTGGAAGAGCACCGTGCGGCCCCTGGCGGCGTTCAAGATGTCCTGGCGGCAGACGGCTATGTGCAACAGTCTTATGTGATTCAGATGGCGCAGGAAGCCGGCTTCAAACTTGTCGCGGCCAGCGAGATCAACGCCAACCCAGCCGATACCCGTGACCACCCGTTTGGCGTTTGGACCCTGCCGCCAATTCGCCGGTCGTCACCGCGCGGCCAACCCGATGATCCAACCTTCGATCACGCCCCGTATGACCGGGTCGGTGAGAGCGATCGCATGACCCTGCGTTTTCAAAAGCTGGGCTGAGCCGTTTACTTCCAGTCCGCCAACGACCAGATTGTACGTCCAGTGGAGGCGCTATGACGACGCTTGAAGACTTGACCGAGAAAGTCCGCAAAGGCGTCGCTGCCGAGTCGGTTTTGGGCAAGTCGATCAAGCTCGACCTCAAGGGTGAGGGCTTCATACACCTAGACGGCACCGTCGTAACCAATGACGATAAGCCTGCCGACCTTACCGTCCGGGTTTCGCCTAAAGACTTGGACGCCATAGCTAGGGGCAAGCTCAACCCCATGACCGCAGCCATCACCGGACGGATGCAGATCTCCGATATGGCGCTGGCCATGTCGCTGATGCCTCAGGTTCAGGCCCTTTTCTCTCGTTTCGCCTAAGGACATAGCCATGGCCGATCTCGCCCCCTGGACGATAATCCCCGATGCGCCAAAGCCAGCAGGCGGAGATGCCTATTGGTTCATAGGCAAGGGCGATGCCAAGCTACGCGCCGGATTGTTCACCCCTACCGGTAAGGCGCGTGGCTCCGTGGTGCTGTCGACCGGCCACTCCGAGCCGATCGAAAAATACTTTGAGGTGGTCAATGACCTGTTGGGTCGTGGCTTTGTGGTCTTGGTTCAAGAGTGGCGTGGCCAGGGGCTTTCCCATCGCAATCTGCCCGACCGACTGAAGAGCCACGCTCTTAGTGCCCAGACCTATGTCGACGACTATCACGCCATGTTGGCGGCCTTCGAAGATCGCTTGCCGAAGCCCTGGATCGCCGTTGGCCATTCCATGGGCGGCTGCCTGACGCTGCTCTCCTTGGCCAAGGGCGAAGCCGGTCGGTTTGCGGCCAGCGTGCTTTGTGCGCCCATGCTGGGCGTCTTTATGCCGCCCTTTGCCGGCCTCCTGGTCAAGGTCAGTCTTTTGGTCGGGCGTCGCGAGCAGTATGCGCGTGCGCCGGTCGGCGATCCCTATGTCTCCCAGTTTGAAGGCAATGTGCTCACCCATGATCGTGCGCGGTTTGATCTCTACCGCGCTCAGATCGCCGCCAACCATGATCTGGTCATCGCCGCTCCCACGTGGGGCTGGATGGACTTTGCCCTCACGGCCACCGCCTATCTAGCACGGCCGGAAAACCTGAGCAGCGTCACCTGTCCGGTGGTGATCGTTCAGGCCGCTGACGACAAGCTGGTCACGCCGCAGGCTCAGCGTGCCGCAGTAGCCAATCTGCCCGACGGGAAGCTTGTTCGCGTTGAGGGGGCCGAGCACGAGATCCTGATGGAAACCAATGACAAGCGCGACCAGTTTTGGTCAGCATTCGATATGGTCGCCAGTCGGGTAGCCCCGGCTTAAGCTGCGGCGTCCTTCAGCAGATCCAACGCTTGTTCGAGGCTTCGTCTATCGCCGGCAATCACAACCTGGCCGCCCTGTTGACCGACTGGATTACCACGCCAATCGGACACGATGCCGCCCGCGCCCTCAATCAAGGGGATCGCGCACTCAATGTCCCAGGATTTCAAACCCGCTTCAATGACCAGGTCCATTTTACCAATGGCGACCATCGCATAGGCATAGGCGTCGCACCCCAGTCGGGCGAGGCGCGCACCCGCCCGCACCTTGCCCCAAGCCGCAAGTTCAGCGGGTTTGAAACACCCCTCAGGGTCCGTCGTCGCGATGATCGCGCTTGTGAGGTCTGGGCAGGAACGCACGCTTAGCGGCTGGGTCCGACCCCGACTCATGAGCCGCGACCCCCCAGCATGGCCAATGAACAGCTCGCCGATATAGGGCTGGCCGATCGACCCCAACACGGGTCTTCCCTCGTGACGTAAGGCAATTAGGGTGGTCCAAACCGGCAGTCCGGCAATGAAGGCGCGGGTCCCGTCAATCGGATCCAGAACCCACACAAATTCGGCATCTGGTCGATCCTCGCCGTATTCCTCGCCGATCACGCCGTGGTCGGGATAATGCGCGGTGATCAAGTTTCTGATCGCCGCTTCCGCGCCCTTATCGGCCGCGGTCACCGGATCAAACCAACCAGGATGACCCTTGTCTTCCAGGCCATGATCAGCCCGGAATAACGGCGCTATAGCCTCGGCCGACGCCTGATTAACTTTAACCAGGAAGTCATCCAGGGCGGCAAGTCGGTCGGAGGCAAGCATGGCCTGCTTTACCCCTTCGCACGCCGCCGCGATATCCCTTCCGCATCAATGGGAAGGGTTCGCAGGGCTCAGGCGGCTTCGTGATCGCCGTTCAGCGACTTGGCCAGGTCGAGCAGGCGGCGACGCGGACGTTCCCCCAGCTGGTAATAGGCGCGGATCAGGTCGAGAGTTTCCTTGCGGGCAAACATCTCGCCGCTGCTCTCGGTTTCAGTGATCGAGTCACACGGTGCGATCTCTGACAGACCGTCGTAGAAATAACCGACCGGAACCTCGAGCGCTTCGGACAACTGCCACAGGCGAGCTGCCGAAATGCGGTTGGCACCGCACTCATACTTCTGGATTTGCTGGAACCGGACACCACACGCCCCGGCCAACTGCTGCTGGGTCAAACCCAGAAGACGACGCCGCCTGCGAAGCCGGCGACCCAAATGAACGTCAATCTTGTTGTCCACAGTTTCCATGTGGGCCCCTTTTGTCGTTTTCCACCAATCGTCCCAAAGCGAGACGGGCTGAGCGGAATTCGGCAAGTCGCGCGCCAAGCGAGCGCAGTTCGCGTTGCATCACATCACGCCTGGGGGTTAGGACAGGATTATGACGACTCTCAAGGCTTCTCTGGCGCAAGACATCGCCTGGCGACTGGAAGCCCTGGGCTATGACCTGATCACGGGCCTCGCGCGGCTGTTCCCAATCGACTTGGTATCTGACTTCGGGGCGTTTATTTTCAAACACTTAGGCCCCCTGACCAGTACGCACAGGGTGGCCGAGACCAACCTGCGTATCGCGTTTCCGCGGGCCGTTGACGCCGAAATTTCCCGATTGTTGGATGCCCAATGGCAGGGTCTTGGCCGCTGGGTGGTCGAGTTTCCGATCCTCGATAAGATCATCGCCGACCCAGCTCGGGTTGAGCTCGTTAACGGTGAACGCCTCACTGAGATCGCCAAAACGGGCCAGAGCGTTGTGTTCATTTCCGGACATTTCTCGTCTATGGAGATCATGCCAGCCGCAATCATTCACGCGGGCATCACCTGCCAGATCACTTACCGCGCCACCAACAATCCGCATGTGGACGCCCGCATTCGCAAAAGCCGGTTCCGATATGGTGTGCGCTTGTTCGCCCCCAAGGGTGGCGATGGCGCACGGGAACTGATTCGCGCGCTGGCCCGGGGCGAGTCTGTCGCGCTGATGAACGACCAAAAATTCAATGGAGGTGTCGCCGCGCCGCTGTTCGGAGTCATGGCCTATACCGCGCCCGGACCGTCCAGCTTTGCTCTGCGGTTCAATATCCCGTTGCAACCCATGTCGGTTCAGCGGACCCACAAGGCGCGGTTCCGCGTGGTGGTGCATGACCCGATCACCCTGAGCAACACCGGCGACCGCAATGCTGACATCGAGGCTGGCGTGCACCAGGTCAATGCCTTCATTGAGGCTCGCGTTCGCGACCGGCCGGAGGAATGGTTTTGGGTGCATAAACGCTGGCCAAATGAAATCTATAAGTCCGCTAAGTGACGTATCAGCGGAAATTCAGGCTGGTTTTACCGCCCAGATCGGGTTGATGTTTGGTTGCATTGGCCATGGCGATCTCCCAGACGAATTTCACAGGCCCGGCTTGGGATATCCACACCTGAGCATCGTCGCATTCGAGACGCAACAGAGTGAGGTTGGGGTCATCCTTGCCACCTGAAAACCAAGCCGCAATCATCGCATTCCAATATTTGTCCACGCGAGAGCGATCATATTGCTGGGTCAATTGGCCGGAGATGCAGGCCTGCAGGTCCTTTTGCTGATGGATGAACATAGCGCGCGAACCACTGGCGATCTCCTGGACCAGCTCAGTTGTTTTATCTGTGAAGAACCAAAGCTGCTTGGTCTCCGGCTCGACGATGGCGCTCATCGGCCTTGTGTGGTGGGGTCGACCGCCCGTGACACCGAGCATCCCTACGGGGTGTTTGCCGATTTCGTCCCAGAGTTGGCGTTCAACCGCAACGTTGTCATTTAAGTCGGTATGCATGGTGTTTCCTGTTTCTGGCCTTCGGCAAATCAACTCACCGACCAATTGACGGTTCCAAATTCGCCGCCGCGACTAGGATTTCGACCGGAACGCCAGGTGCCTTTGCAATGAGTAAATGCGAATTCTATATTTGATGGTTACTTTTGCGTTCAGCATATGACGCCAAAATATGTGGTAACTTGGGTGTCAAAGTGATTTATGTACAATGCGTTGCCATAGTCATTGTGGCTATCGTGACGAGGATTGACTGACCTTTGATGACTGGTGCTAAAAAATCTGACCCCATGGTGTCAGAGCTTGCGCACGATAGCGCCGCGCAGGTTCGCCATCGCATGGCCAATACCTTGCAACTCTTGTCGGCCCTTGGTCGGATGCGGGGACAAAAGGCTCCAGATCCCGAAACTCGTCGCCAGCTCCTTTGGATGTCAGACGCCGTCGGATCATTGGGCGCTCTAGACCGTCATCGACAGGGGCTCTTTGTGGACTTTTCCGCCTATCTCGACGAGATGGCCCCCATCTGGCGCAGGCGCCACGGTGGGGCTGCGCAGCTTCGGCTAAGCGTCCAGCCCATTTTGGTCAGTGATACGACAGCCTCGACCTTGGCGCTCGTGACCCAAGAACTGGTCGGCAATGCTCTGGCTCACGCCTTTCCAGAAGATCGGCCAGGTCGGGTCGATGTGCGGCTGAACAGGCTCAATGACACACGCTGCGAGTTGATCATCAGTGATGACGGGACAGGATTTGATCCGGCCTCACCTTCGGCGCGCGAACGCTTCGGTCTCTGGTTCGTCCGAAGTTTGGCAGCCCAGGTTCGTGGCGAATTTACAGTGATGTCTCAGGACGGCAGTACCGCTAAGCTCGTTTTTTCGGGCTGAGCTGTCGGGTCAGGCTTCGGCTAAAGAATGCCCGCCACCATCAAGACCTCGACCTGCGCTCCGGCTAAGGTCGCGACATCTCCCACCGCTTTGCCCAGCAATGCGCGCGCCAGGGGTGAGACATAGGAAACCGCCCCCTTGGCCGGATCGGCCTCGTCTTCACCAACAATGCGATAGGTTGCCTTGCGTCCGTCGGCGCGCTCGAAGGTTACAGACCCGCCAAACACGACCGTGTCCGGTGTCGCGGGTGTCTCCACCAACTGCGCGCTGCCGCGTCGGGCTGAGAAATACCGCAGGTCTCGCGTCGCCCGCGCCATGGCCGTGCGATCGGTGTTGATCTCGCCGCCTGCTTGAGCCGCAGCATAGGCCGCCCGTGCCGCCGCCAGCCCAGCCTCCAACTGCGCCAACCCAGCCGCCGTTACCAGATTAGGATGGCTTGAGATCGGCCGATCCAGTAGGTTCGCCGCCTGGGACTCAGAGTCCTCTTCCTTGGTGAAGGCGACGCTCATTGCCCCTCATCCAATGTCTCAAAGCTACCCGCACCCTCGACCCGCCTCACCCGGGCCGCCTCAACGATCTCTGGGGCCAACAGCCGTGTATTGACGCCCATCCGCTGCCGGGTCGGTGTCAGATCAGCCCAGTGGGTGACGCAGCCACAGGTGGGACAGTGGTGAAAGGCCAACATCGGCCCATCCTGGCCCTCAATGTCGTGACGCTCATAGGCCGTGGTCGCGCCGGTGATCACCACTTCGTCCGGACGATAATAGGCCCATAACGGCCCCAGCTTGTGACAGGCTTTGCAGTTGCACACCGTCACCTCGTCCGGCACCGTTGCCACCTCAAGCACCACGCCGCCGCAAAGGCAGGACCCCGACACCATGGCCCTAACCCATGGCCTTGCGGGTCGAGGCCTCGACCGCCGCGCGTGGGATCAGTCGGATGGTCGAACTGGCCTTGGCCAAGACATCGCCGGTCGTGTTCAACAACCGCCCCTCAGCAAAGCAGGTAGATCTACCGGCGCGCTCAATCCAACCTTCGGCGATCACCAGTCCGGGCCTGGCCGGTGCGAAGAAGCTGACCTTCAGATCTAGAGACATCGGTGTCATCTCCGGGGTCTGCGATATCGAGCCATGGGCCATGGCCGCATCGATCCAGCCACAGACAAACCCGCCTTGAGCGACACCACCGGAATGGCACATATGCATGCCGACCATGTATTCGATTACGGCACGGCCGCCCTCATTGCTCACCACCCGGACTTGGCCAAGAGACGACTGTATGGTTGGGGCGGGGGCGTCGGTCACGGGCAGGCTCCTAATTTGCGCCCGTTCTTGCCACGCGACAGGCCGCCCCGTCGACCCCTGGTGGATAGAACCTG